>DASWGE010000189.1:0-5762 GCA_036393895.1 Streptosporangiaceae bacterium
TCCGGACGGCGGCGTCGCGCGGCTGCGCGTGCACGGCGAGGTCGTGCCGGATCCCGCGTTCATGACCGGGACCGTCGACCTGGCAGCGATGGCGAACGGGGGCCGGGTCATCGGCTGTTCTGACGCCTTCTACTCCTCGCCTTCGAACCTGATCATGCCTGGCCTGGCCCGGGTGATGAGCGACGGCTGGGAGAACGCGCGCCGTCGCGGTCCGGGAAACGACTATGTTGTCGTCCAGCTCGCATCCGCTGGTCGGCCGCGCTATGTGGAGGTCGACACCTCGTACTTCGTCGGCAACGCGCCAGGCTGGATCGAGCTGTCCGCCGTCGGCGGAGTCGGCGATGACGATCTCACCTGGCGTCCGCTGCTGCCGCGCACACGCGTTCAGCCGGACACCAGGCACCGTTTCCTGATCGACGAGCCCGGCCAGGTGACGCGGGTCCGGCTAGACGTCCTCCCCGACGGCGGCCTAGCCAGGCTGAAGGTCTACGGGGAGGTCACTGCGGAAGCTGCCGCCGCCCTCGCGAAGCGGTGGCAAGACACGACTCCGTAGGCCGCTCAGACCGGGTTGCTGGCGAGATCCTCCGTGCCCTGCTGCGCGGGAACGCTGCGCTGATCCGGGACTGCCTCGGGCATGCGGAACCTAGGTATCGACGTAGGCAGCAGCACCAGGAATGAGGTCATGCCGCCGATTGCGGCCACCCACAGCGTGGCGCGAGGTCCTATCAGCGTGCCAAGGAACCCGCCGAGCAGCGCGCCGAGCGGTCTGGTGCCGTAGTTGACCGCCTGGAATGCGCCCGTTACCCGGGACCTCAGATCGTCAGGGATCACCGCCGAGAAGATCGAGCCGATCGTGATGTCCAGGACCATTACGCCAAAGCCGCCGATGAATTCCGCTGTCATCAGGATCAGCAGGATCAGCGGTCGCGGACCGCCAGCCGCGGGCACGAGTGCCATGGGTGCCGCGAAGACGAGAAACGAGAGCGCGTACACGCGCCCGACGCCGAACCGGTCGGCTAGTCGCTTCGTCACTGTCGCGCCGATCACGCCGCCGACGGCGCCGATGCCAAGAACGAGGCCGAGCAGGCCCGGCTGGACGTTCAGGTAGCGCGTCGCGTAGAGCACGAACAGCGCGAAGAAGACGAAGTTAAAGAAGTTGACGACGGAGGCGGCGAGGAGCGAGGCACGCACGATCGGCGAATGGCGGATGAACTTCACCCCGGCCGTCAGCGCGCCGTCGCCCCTCTTGGCGGCCGGCGGCTCGTCGGGATGAATCCTAGAAAGAAAGAATGCCGACCCGATGAAGGACGCAGCGTCCGCGAGCACGGCCAGAGGCGCCGTCAGGAACTGGACGAGCGCGCCGCCGACACTCGGGCCCCCGACGAACGAAAATGCCCGGCTGCCATAGACGAGCGAGTTGCCCTCGACGTACTTGTCCTTCGGGACGATGGAGACGAACAGCGTGGGGTCGCCGACGGTAAACAGCACGCTGAAAACGCCGACCCCGAACGCCACCCCGTACAGCTGCCAGAGCGTGAGCACCCCGAACGCGTAAGTGACCGGGATGCTGGCCAGCAGGGCGGCGCGGCCGAGATCGGCGCCGATCATGGTTCTGCGCCGTCGGCCGCGCCGGTCTACCCAGGCGCCCGCGTGCAGGCCGAACAGCAGGGCAGGCACCCACACGAGGGCGGTAAGATAGCCCATCTCGGCCGTGGTGGCATTCAGCGCGAGCACGCCGACGAGGGGCAGGGCGATCGCTGAGATCTGATCTCCGAACAGCGAGATGGTCTGGCCGCTCCAGTACCGGCGGAAGGTGCGGTCGTGCAGCAGCACGGGTAGCCGCGCCGCGACGCGCCCGCGCTGCCCGCGTTTCTCGCTCTTGCCGGCAGGTCGCTGGTCCTTGCGCCGCATCGTCAGCCTCATCCTGCACCGCCGCCAGGCTCGTCGGTGCGGATCGGCTCACCTGCCCGGTTCGTGTCGCTGCGCGCAGGGGCTCCGCCACCGAACGGGCCGATCATGGGGAACGCGAACTGCAGGACGCTGATGAGGCGAGAATCCTCGGGGCGCAGCTCCGGCCGTGCCGTCCGGTCGACGTACTCGTCGAACAAGCCGCGCATCTTCTCACCCAGCTCTGCCAGCTCCGAGACGGTCAGGTAGAGCAACTTGTCGCCGAACTGCTCTGCTCGCTGCCACTCGGCCGGTTCGGACGGCCGTTCTTCCAGCCACCGCGTGAGCCACTCGAAGTAGCGCTCGGCTAGGACCGACCTAAACAACCCGGAGGCCGCAGCGAAGTCAGGGTCATCGGCGACGTAGGGGACATCCGTCGACATGGTCGTGGCCTGCCACGGGCGTTCCCTGCCCTGGCCGCCTGGCGCCTCCTCGGCCATTCCGTATTTCGCGAGCTGGCGCAGGTGGAACGAGCAGCTCGCCGAGCTCTCGCCAAGGAGCTCAGCGGCGCGGGTCGCGGTCAGCGGACCCTCGGTCCGCAGCAACCCGATCAGCGACATCCTGATCGGGTGCGCCAGCGCCCGCAGCGCCTTCGGATCTGTGATCCGCTTGGTGGACCGCGGGCCGCCAGCAGCTATTGAATTCTCTGCCATGTTCGCAAAGCTATCTTTGCAAAGAACTCTTTGCAAGTAGAGCTTTGGAAAGAATACGTTGCAAGTCGCGGTCCAGGCGACGGGCGGCGGGGACGATGGCGACGCAGAATGTGGAGGGTTCAGGCCGGCGGCAGTCCGGCTACTACGTCTTGTGTTATATCGCCTGACGTAGTATCGTCGCGCGTAGTACTCCGGTCGGCCGTCACACTGGTAGGCGCCGGCAGAGCAGTACAAGGCAGGAGCCGAAGTGGACTTCACCGAGCCGGTCGTGCTGGTCCTGACCAGCCTCGCCGACGGGCCCAAACACGGATACGCGCTGGCCAAGGACATCGAGTCGTTCGCGGGGATCAAGCTGGGTCCGGGAACGCTGTACGGGGCGCTGAGCAGGCTCGAAGAGCGCGGCTGGATCGAGGCGCTGCCTGCCGAGGACCGCAGGCGGCCGTACCAGATCACGTCGGCCGGAGCGGAGAACCTGGCCGTGCACCTGCGGACCGCCCGCCAGGTGGCCGCTACCGGCCTGCACCGCCTCGAGCCGAAGCTGGCGCCATGACGAGATCGTGGCCCGCGAGCCTGCTCTTCGCGTACCCGCCTGACTGGCGCGCCCGTTATGGCGACGAGCTCGAGCTGCTCATCGGCGACCTGCGTGAGCACGGCCGCAACCCAGTCTCGATGGCCTTCGATTTGCTGCGCGGCGCAGCCGCCGCGTGGTGCCGAACCAGGAGAGGATTCGTCATGTCCGAGCGCTCGCGCCACGCACTTATCACCGTGCTGTGGTCCTGGGTCGCCTTCGCGGCTACGGCCGCCTGGTTCGGCCACGACCTGGGCATCTACCCGACGCGCAGCATCGCGCAGAAGATCGCCGCCGTGCATCAGGTCGTTCCCGACGCCTATCACGTCCTGCTCGGCGTCGGCGTCGTGGGAATCGCCGCCACCGTGGTCGCCGCGGTCCCGTTCGCGCTCGAGGCCGCCCGCTACGCGCGGTCGCACCAACGGAACTCGATCTTCGCCCTCATGGCCGTGCCGCCGGTGACGGCCGCCATCTGGCTTAGCGCCGTGCAGTTCACCGGCCGCGCGAACTCGACGTCTGACCTGACTTTCGCAGTGGTCTGGCTGCTGCTCGGCCTGGCTGGCATCGCAGGATCCGCCCAGGCGGTTAGCGCGATCGTCAGGACCTGCGAGTTCAGCAGGACAACCTGGCGGATCGGCACCAGCGCGGCCGCCGCGGTCACCGCGGCGATGCTGGTCGGCACCGGCGCGACGATCGTCTGGGGCCTGGCGTACCGCTCCAGCCAGGGTCACGTCGCAGGAGCCTCCAGCTGGCTAGTCGTGACGGCGATCATGGCCGTCACCACAGCGCGCGCCGTGATCGCCCTGATCGGCGCTCGCCGCGCCCCGGCCCCCCAGCCGGCCGTCGCCTAACCGCTCTCACGCCCGCCTCGATGAACCCCTGATGGCGCTATGGGCCCATCAGGGGTTCATCGATGTGCCGCCAGAATGGAGGATCGGCGGCGTTTGTCGTGTTAGTGTTCGCGGACCTCGGCATCGGACGGACGAGATGGGGACGGCCATGGCGTCTGATCAGTACGACTTCATCATCATCGGCGGCGGCTCGGCGGGCAGCGCGCTGGCGAACAGGCTGTCGGCCGACCCCGCGAACCGGGTTCTCGTGCTCGAGGCCGGCCGGCCGGACTATAAGTGGGACGTCTTCATCCACATGCCCGCCGCCCTGACGTTCCCGATCGGCAGCAGGTTCTACGACTGGAAGTACGAGTCCGAGCCGGAGCCGCACATGAACGGCCGCCGGATCTATCACGCCCGCGGCAAGGTGCTCGGCGGGTCGAGCAGCATCAACGGGATGATCTTCCAGCGCGGCAACCCGCTGGACTACCAGCGCTGGGCCGCCGACCCGGGAATGGGCGACTGGGACTACGCGCACTGCCTGCCGTACTTCAGGAAGATGGAGACCTGCCTGGCCGGCGGCGACGAGTATCGCGGCACGGAAGGGCCGCTCAAGCTGGAACGCGGACCGGCGACGAACCCGCTGTTCACGGCGTTCTTCGAGGCGGTAAAGCAGGCGGGTTACGCCCTCACCAGTGATGTGAACGGGTTCCGCCAGGAGGGCTTCGGCCCCTTCGACCGGAACGTCTACCGTGGCAGGCGGCTGTCCGCTGCCCGCGCGTACCTGCACCCGGTGATGAGCCGGCCGAACCTGACCGTACACACCCGAGCCTTCGTGACCAAGATCCTCTTCCAGGGCACCAGGGCCGTCGGCGTCGAGTACAGCCAGCACGGCACGGCAGGAGGCCGGGGCGCGCCACGGCAGGCCCGTGCCGGCCAGGTCATCCTGTGCGGCGGGGCGATCAACTCACCGCAGCTGCTCCAGCTGTCCGGCGTCGGCCCGGCCGCCCTGCTGCGCGAGCACGGCATCGACGTCGTCGCCGATCTGCCGGGCGTCGGCGAGAACCTGCAGGACCACCTCGAGGTGTACGTCCAGTACGCCTGCAAGCAGCCGGTCTCCATGGCGCCGGCGCTCAAGTGGCGCAACCGGCCGATGATCGGCGCGAAATGGCTGTTCGGCCGGACCGGACCAGGGGCAACCAACCATTTCGAGGGCGGCGGCTTCGCCAGGTCCAACGAGGACGTGCCCTACCCGAACCTGATGTTCCACTTCCTGCCGATCGCGATCAGATATGACGGCTCGGCGCCGGCCGGCGGCCATGGCTACCAGGTGCACATCGGGCCGATGTACTCCGACTCCCGCGGGTCGGTCAGGATCGTCTCGCCCGACCCCGCTGTGCACCCGGCGCTGCGGTTCAATTACCTGTCGACCGAGACCGACCGGCAGGAATGGGTCGAGGCAATCCGCGTCGCGCGCAACATACTGAGCCAGCCGGCCATGGACGCGTACAACGGTGGCGAACTCTCGCCTGGCCCGTCCGTCGAGACCGACGAGCAGATGCTGGACTGGGTCCGGCGCGACGGCGAGACGGCGCTGCACCCGTCCTGCACCTGCGCGATGGGCACCACGGACATGTCGGTGGTCGATCCGGCCAGCATGGCCGTGCACGGCCTCGACGGGCTGAAAGTCGTCGACGCCTCGGTGATGCCGTACGTCACGAACGGCAACATCTACGCGCCGGTCATGATGGTCGCCGAGAAAGC
>DASWGE010000190.1:0-6603 GCA_036393895.1 Streptosporangiaceae bacterium
GAGATAGACATCAGCGGTCGTGCTCAGGTGCGCGTGGCCGAGGATGACCTGCACGTCACGCAGCGACAGGTGCTCGTCGCGGGCCATCCGCAGCGAGCATGTGTGGCGCAGGTCGTGCGCCGAGTAGTTGGCTCCCAGCAGGACGTTGACCCGCCGGAACACCGCGCGCAGGGCCTCGTAGTTCAACGGCCCGCGGCTCTTCCGGCGTCAGCGCGCCTGCGCAGGGTCCGCCAGAGCGGCTCGTCGGGCCCCAGCGGGCCGATCTCGGCCAGGTAAAGGCGGATCCAGACGAACGCCTCCGGGCTGGCCGGCAGCCACTGAGCCGCGCCGCTGCCCTTGCGGCAGACCCGCACCAGCTGATCACCCCAGTCCAGGTCGACGCCCCGGATGCCCAGGATCTCCGAGGCGCGGGCTCCGTTGCTGACGGCCACGGCGACAATCGCCCGGTCCCGGTTAGAGCGCAGCGCGGCGAACAGCGCTTTCCACTGCTCGTCGGGGATCTCGCGGGGCCGACGTCGCCCTGGAACCTTCGGGTTGTAGCGGATACGGGCCCCGGCCCCGAACGGCTCCAGCGGGTTGTGATGCGCGTGCGCCCGCCCGCCCCGCCGGTCCAGGACCACCGGATTGACCAGCGGACCCGAGCCGGCCTCGATCCAGAACTCATAGAAACTGCGCACGACGGCGTTGCCATGCTGCACGGTCCGCGGCTGGTAGGAATCGTCCAGGCACTGCTTGCGCGTGACCGGGTTGACCGTGCCCGCAGTCGCCGCCGAAACAGTCCGGGCCGCCAGGCGGGGCTTAACGGCCTGCCCGAGCCATAACACGAAGTCCCGCACCTCGGCCGAGGTGACCTCGTCCCACTCGACCTCGATCACCTTCAGCCACCGCCACCACCGCAGCAGCGCGTAACAGTAGCTGCGGACCGAGCCAGCCCGGTTATCCCGGGCAGCGAAATCGCGCAGGAACCGCAGGATCGGCTCCACCGGCTCGCCAGCAGGGTCCACCACCAGCCAGGGCACCACGCCCCCGGCCGGCACGACCCGTCCCCAGCACGGCAATCGGATCGCCGTGACGTCACGTTCTGCTTCAGCTCCTGGCCCCCTGCACCAGGTGTATCCGCCAATGAGCTGCCAGCACGTCAAGACACCGGCGAGTCGCCAGGTAGTCCGGTCAATAGACCGACGCTGACCCAGCCCGTGTCCGCGGCCAGGTCGCAGCTGCCGTACGGGATCGCCTTGCCCAGCTCCAGGTCGGGGAAGTCGTGACTCTTAACGCGGACAGGATCACCAGCGGGCCGCCATTCACGGCCGCCATTGCGGTAGTTGCCGACCAGTTCCTTCTTCTTGGTGTCCACGCTGATCACCGGCTGGCCGGCATCACGGTGCTCCCGGACCCGCTCGTTGAGGTAACCGAACTGCGCGTCCCGGTCCGGGACCTGGTTGCCCTCGATCGTCTTGGCGTTGCCCTGCAGGCTGAAGCCCTCCTCCCGCAGCAGGTCAGCCACCGTGCCGGCGCCTGCGCGGTGACCCTGCCGGGTGAGCTCGCCCGACAGGGCCCGCAGCGACTTGGCCGTCCACCGCAACGGCGACATCGGGTCGCCGCGCTCATCAGGCTCCACCAGCGCCAGTAAGGCCGGCCGCAGCCCGGGGTCCAGGTCGGCCAGGCGCTTGCGGCCACCGCCGGGCTTGCGGGCCCGGCGCAGCGGCTCAGTGCCGGCCTCCAGCTCGCCGGCCCCCAGTGAGACGGTGGCCTCCCGGACCCCTGCGGCGCGGGCCACGACCCGGATCCCGCCATGTCTCAGGACCCGGGCCTCAGCCCCCATCAGCAGCCGCCGCTGCCGCTCATCCAGATGCGGGAAGATCGCCTCGAACTTCGCCGCCAGCAGCTCCCCGGAACCAGGCATGCCCTACGCCATACCACAACTTCGGGCGCAAGCACGAGAACCTGCGGGTTATTTATCGACAACTCCTAAGTGGCATTGCCCCCCTGGCCGCACGATGCGCGCCATCTCTTCCAGGTAGCCCGCCGTGATAACGAGCGGCAGGTATACGAAGAACTTCTGCGCATGCACGAGATCCACTGATGCCGACGCGGT
Organism: Streptosporangiaceae bacterium; assembly: GCA_036393895.1. Lineage (GTDB taxonomy): Bacteria > Actinomycetota > Actinomycetes > Streptosporangiales > Streptosporangiaceae > Chersky-822. The sequence continues at coordinate 2,096 of DASWGE010000190.1, forward strand.
ACCTGATAGGGAATGGCCGTCCGCCGGAAGGATCTTGACGCCCCGGAGTTCGCTCAGGTGCGGCAGCCAGTCAGCGGCCGTCTCATATACCTCGTAGACGGAGGGCTCAAGCGCCGCGATGACGCGCTCGGCATAGCGTCCGGTGCCAGCGCCGATCTCGCAGATTCGGTCGACGTGACCGCGAAGTTCCGCTAGCCGCAGCATGGCCTCCACGGTCGAGGCCGTCGTGCCAGGCTCCGCGCTGAACTGGTCAATATAATCGGAGAGCGACAGACCTGCGCGTCGCGCGGCCGCTATCGTTTTCCGCGCCGAAAGAAAAGAGCGGATGGCGGGGTCAGCACTCGAGCCACGTACCATCTGAACGCCGAGCGGACGAAGTGCCCTATTAGTCCCGCTGGTAACTAGAGATTTTATTTGACATGTAAAGCCCCTGGCCACGAACATCGTCACAGATCATGTAGCGGCCAGCCAGCCTAGTCTTTCGCTGCTGGCGCAACTGTCTGTGCAACGACGCATTGGCGCCCACCGTTCCGGCTTCTGCCAGTGGAGGGTCTGAATTAGTCAGGCGGATGCCCGCTCGCGGCGCGTCCATTACCTGCCGCGGCCGAGCTGTCGTGATCAAGGCTTGCTTGCTCCGCCGACGACCCACCGCTTGCCGACGCGATGACGGGCTCGGCCGCGGGGGCGATCCGCTCCACGGTGACCGTGCTGATCCTGTTCCGCCGCCCGGCCAGGCTCTCCGCCGTCAGGCGCAGTCCCGCCACAGTCGCGGTCGAGCCGGCGATCGGCACCCGCCCGAGCCGCTGGGCCAGCAGCCCGCCCACGGTCTCCACGTCCTCGGCCTCGATCCTGACATCGAAAAGCTCGGCCAGTTCATCCACCGAAAGCCGGGCGGTTACCCGAGCATGGCCGTCACCCAGCCACTCGACCGGCGGCCGCTCCTGGTCATACTCATCGGCGATTTCGCCGACGATCTCCTCGAGAATGTCCTCGATCGTCACCAGGCCCGCCGTCCCGCCGTACTCATCGATGACGATCGCCACGTGGGTCTGCATGGCCTGCATCTCCCTGAGCAGATCGTCGACCGGCTTGCTGTCAGGGACGAAGGTGGCAGGCCGCATGATCGAGTCCACCCGCTCAGAGTCCAGGCCGTCGGAGCCCTCGTAGGTGCGGGTCACGATGTCCTTCAGATAGGCGATGCCGATCACATCGTCCAGGTTCTCGCCCACCACGGGAATCCGCGAGAATCCGCTGCGCAGCGCCAGCGACAGCGCCTGCCGGAGCGTCTTGCCGCTCTCAACGAAGATCATGTCGGTGCGCGGCACCATGACCTCGCGCACGATCGTGTCGCCAAGCTCAAAGACCGAGTGGATCATGGCGCGCTCACCCGGCTCGATCACGCGGCGGCGCTCGAGCAGATCGACCAGGCCGCGCAGGTCTTCCTCCTCGCCTGACGGCCCGGACTCATGCCTGCTGCCCCGGCCTAGCACCCGCCCGATCGCTAGCAGCAACGCAGGAATCGGCCCCATCAGGCGGACGATCGGCTGCATCACGGACGCGGCCGTGGCCGCCACGCTCGTCGCGTACTCCCGGCCCAGGGTGCGCGGCACGATCCCGGCGACCACGTAGATCACGCCGGTCATCACGCCGCCCGTGATCAGGAACGCACGCCAGGCCGGACCCGCCCAAGCCAGCAGCACGGCGGCAACGAGCAACGTCGCGCCGATCTCGGCAATGACCCTGGCGAGCAGCAGCACGGCGACGTACTTCGGGACCTCGGCGAGCACGGCCTGCAGCGGCGCCGCAGTCTGGTTGCCCGACCTCGCGAGTTCCTTCGCTCCGGCGCGGGAGACCCGCAGCAGCGCTGTATCGGCGCTCGCGCACAACCCGGCGAACAGCGCGAGCGCAGCCGCTGCGAGGATCAGCCAGCCCATAGCGTGTCTATCCTGGCGCGCCGGGAGCCCCGGGCGACCCGGGAGCCCCGGGCGACCGGGGCACTCCGGGCGCGCCCCGGTCTTCGGGCGGACTGCCGTTTGCGGTCCGGGTGGCAGCGCTGCCGTCCCCGCCGCGCTCGGCCCGCCAGGACGCCAGCAGCCTGTCCTGCAGGCCGAACATGGCAGCATGCTCCTTGGCGTCGGCATGGTCATACCCGAGCAGGTGCAGGATGCCGTGGGTGGCGAGCAGGTCGATTTCGTCCGCAACGGCATGCTTGGCGCGCCGGGCAGCCGTGGCGGCAATCTGCGGGCAGATCACCACATCTCCTAGCAAGCCGGGAATGTCCGACGTATCTGTGTCGCCATGGTCGGCGTGAGCTCCGCCCGGCTGCGGCGGCCTTAGCTCGTCCATCGGGAAGGCGAGCACGTCCGTAGGACCTTCCTCGCCCATCCACCGAACGTGCAACTCGGTCATGGCTGGCTCGTCCACCAGCAGCAAAGACAGCTCAGCCAGCGGATGTACGCGCATCTCATCGAGCACGTGCCTGGCCAGGCTGGCCAGCGCGGCCTCATCGACATTCACCCCGGACTCGTTGGCGATCTCAATGCTCACGCCAGCTCCTGGGTTTGGTTCGCCATGCTCACAGGTATTCCCGTGATCGCGATCACCGGTTCCTGCTGGCGTCTCGCCGCGCCCGGCTGGCCGGCAGGCGGCCAGCCTCAGCCGCGGCCCGCGCCGCGTCGTATCGCGCATAGGCGTCGACGATGTCGGCCACCAGCCGGTGCCTGACGACGTCGTGCGCCGTCAGCTTGCAGAAGTACACGTCCGGCAGACCGTCGAGCACGTCCTGGATCATGCGCAGGCCGCTGACCTGCCCGGCTGGCAGGTCGACCTGGGTCACGTCACCGGTCACGACGATCCTGCTGCCGAACCCGAGCCTGGTGAGGAACATCTTCATCTGCTCGGCCGAGGTGTTCTGCGCCTCGTCAAGGATGATGAACGAGTCATTCAGCGATCGCCCGCGCATGTAGGCCAGCGGCGCGATCTCGATCGTGCCCGCGGCGAGCAGCCTCGGAATCGAGTCGGGATCGATCATGTCATGCAGCGCGTCATAGAGCGGCCGCAGGTACGGGTCGATCTTCTCGTACAGGGTGCCAGGCAGGAACCCGAGCCGCTCCCCTGCCTCGACGGCCGGCCTGGTCAGGATGATCCTATTGACCTCCTTGGCCTGCAGCGCCTTGACCGCCTTCGCCATCGCCAGGTACGTCTTCCCGGTGCCAGCAGGCCCGATAGAGAACACGATCGTGTGCTTGTCGATGGCGTCGACATATCGCTTCTGGTTGAGCGTCTTGGGCCGGATGGTCCGGCCGCGAGTCGAAAGGATGTCCAGGGTCAGCACGTCCGCCGGACGAGCTCCCGACTTCCGGCGCAACATGGCGACGCTGCGTTCCACTACCTCTGTCGTGACCTCGGTACCGCTGGCGATCAGGGTGGTCAGCTCCTCGAAGAGCTCGCCAATGACCGCTGCCTCGCTTGCCGACCCGGTCACGGTGATCTCATTGCCGCGCACGTGGATGTCGGCATCGAATTCGTCCTCGATCACGGTTAGCAGTTCGTCACGCGATCCCAGCAGGCTGACCATCGAGTGTGGCTCGGGAATCACGATCCGCAGCGACGTCGCGCCGCCACGCTGCTGCTCGGCTGGTCCGGTCTCAGTTGGATTCTTCTTCAATACCCCCGCCTCATCGTGGGTTTCCTCATCCCGGCGGCCACGCCATCGGCCGCCCGCCGAGTACGTGCGCGTGCGCGTGGTCCACCGTCTGCCCGGCGTTACTGCCGGTATTAAAGACAACGCGATAACCGCTCTCGGCAATACCAGCGGCGAGCGCGACCTCGTGAGCCTGCCCGGCCAGCTCCGCCAGCAGCCCGGCATCCGCCGCCGCTAGGTCCGCTAGGTCGCGATAGTGACGCTTAGGAATTATCAGCACATGAATGGGCGCCTGCGGATTGATGTCACGGAATGCAAGCGTGCGCTCAGTTTCGAGCACGCGCGTGGCCGGCACCTCACCGGACGCGATTCTGCAGAACAAGCAATCGGGCACGGGCCGATCCTAACGTGTGGCGTGCTCAGCAGGCTGCCGACATATATGGTTGCAACACTGCGAACCTCCAGCGCGCCGCGAGCCCGACCGGCCCCGCCGAGCCCACGACGCGCTGTGAGCACGCGGAAATGCGGGCGACCCGGACCCTGCTGCCCGAGCAACAACTGAGTTGGCGGTCTAGGGCCGTTCGAAGCCCCTGGACCCCGGAAATCGTGTTCCCGCCGCGGTGCGGCTGGGTCCATGCAGGCGGATGTTGGAGCGTGGGATTCGTGAGGCTATGCAGTGCCCGAGGGTCCCGCGCTACATCTTGTGATGACACCACGTGAACCAAGCGGCATGGCCGCGCGTCAAGACAAGGTGACCGAAACCCTGGTGGCGGCCACGGTGCTGGGGCGGGTCACGGCAGAGCCGCAGCTCGACGGATCTGCCAGCAACGGAAGCCATGCAACGGACACGGCGCTGGCGGCCATA
>DASWGE010000191.1:0-26129 GCA_036393895.1 Streptosporangiaceae bacterium
GACCCGGCCCGTCCGCCTCATGCGGCCAGGCCGTGCCAGCCTGAGCTGCCGGGATTGGCCGTGTCGTCGCCCGGGCCTGTTTGCGAATCGGTACGGGAGCACTTATCCTCCGGTGACGCTTGTCAACCAAGATCATCATGAGCTCTGCGCCAGGGGAGGCCGGTAATGACTGCAGCCGCACAGTCTGATGCGGCCGGCTTCCCCGTGCGGCAGGGCGAGCGGCGCTGGACCGCTGCCGAGATAGCCAAGGTCAGAACCCAGCTGGCCGCCGAGGCCGCAGAGCTGAGGGAAGAGATCGAAAAAGCCGAATCGGACATCGCTGACCGGCTAGGCGATTCCATCAGCAATGCCGGCGACGACCAGGCCGACGTGGGAGCGAAGACCTACGAGCGGGAGCATGAGCTCTCGCTGACCTACAATGCGCGCGATCTGCTGGTCCAGACTGAGCGGGCGCTGGCGAGAATTGACGCAGGCACCTACGGCTGGTGCGAGTCGTGCGGTCAGCCGATCGGCAAGGCCCGCCTGCAGGCGTTCTCCCGGGCGACCCTGTGCGTGAGCTGCAAGCAGCGAGAGGAACGGCGCTGACCAGCAAACCGCTCGCAAGTAACAGGCAGGAGCCTGGCACGATAGCTTCCGTGACTTCGCCGACCAGGCACCGCCGCCGGATTGCCGTGCTGCTCGCTGTCGCCGTGACCGTGCTGGTGACCGACATCATCACCAAGGCAGTGGTTGTGGCCACCCTGTCGGCTCGCGGGCCGGTCAGGCTGCTCGGTGGCCTGCTGAAGCTGCGGGTAACTCGCAATCCGGGCGCGGCATTCAGCATCGGGCCGTCGCTGACCGTTGTCTTCGCCGTGATCGCTGTCGGGGTGATCGTCTTTATCCTCCGGACCTCGCGCCGGATTCAGAGCCTTGCCTGGGCCGTGACGCTCGGCCTGCTGCTCGGCGGCGCGACCGGCAACCTCACCGACCGGGTGCTGCGCGCACCCGGCCCGTTCCGTGGCTACGTGGTCGACTGGATCCAGGTACCGCACTGGCCCGTCTTCAACGTCGCTGACTCCTGCATCGTCTGCGGCGGCCTGCTCGCCGTGTTCCTCGCAGTCCGCGGCGTGAGCATCGACGCAGGCTCCGATCAGCAGCAGACAGCCCCGCGGTCGGAAGAGTCGCGGCCGGTTGACCCGCGCGGCGGCGGCGGGGCGTGACTGCTCCTGTCCAGCGCCGGGTGCCGGTGCCAGACGGTCTTGACGGCGAGCGGCTCGACGCGGCGATCGCGAGGATGTTCGGCCTGTCGAGGACCCGTGCCGCCGAGCTGATCGGCGCTGGTGCCGTGCTGGTCGGCGGGCGACCCGCGGTCAAGTCCGACCGGGTTCCAGCCGGGGAATGGCTGGACGTGACGCTTCCCCCGGCCGCGCCCGTCCCGGCCGCGCCTGCGCCTACGCCGGTGCCGGGGCTGATCGTCAGCTACGAGGACTCCGACATCGTGGTCGTCGACAAGCCCGTCGGCGTGGCCGCGCACCCCACTCCCGGCTGGACGGGGCCGACCGTGCTGCAGGGGCTGCTCGCGGGCGGGCACCAGATCGCCACGAGCGGTGCTGCCGAGCGGCAGGGGATCGTGCACAGGCTCGACGCCAACACCACCGGGCTGATGGTGGTCGCCAAAAGCGAGCGGGCCTACAGCGTACTCAAACAAGCGTTCAGGGACCGCGCCGTCGACAAGCGCTACCATGCGCTCGTCCAAGGCCATCCCGATCCGCTGCGCGGCACCATCGATGCCCCGATCGCGCGGCACCCGTCTGGCGACGGCAGGTTCGCCGTCATGGCCGACGGCCGGCCTGCGGTGACGCACTACGACACGCTCGAGGCGTTCCGCGCCGCGAGCCTGACGGAGATCAAGCTGGAGACCGGCCGCACCCACCAGATTCGGGTGCACATGGCGGCGGTCAGGCACCCGTGCGTCGGCGACCGGCTGTACGGCGCGGACCCCGTACTCGCCGCCAGGCTAGGGATCACCAGGCAATGGCTGCACGCGGTGAGGCTTGGCTTCGCGCACCCCGCAGATGGCCGGTGGGTCGAGTTCACCAGCGACTACCCCGTCGATCTCGCCGCGTCGCTCGACCTTCTCGCCGCAGAGTCCTAGGTTCTGTCGCGTCGCCTGGCGCGTCCAGGTGCTCGCGCCCGCGAGGGTGAGTTAGATTCGAATCTCATCCCGGCGCTGGTTTGCTGGCAGCATGCCTGAAGGAGGCGGTACTTCATGGCAATTCCGGCATCAGCGGCGGCCAGCGGGCGCGACGGCGAGTTCGCCCACCTGCACGTGCACACCGAATACTCGATGCTCGATGGCGCGGCCCGGCTTGACGACATGTTCGCCGCGTGCGCCAAGGCCGGCATGTCAGCGATCGCGATCACCGACCACGGCCATGTCTACGGCGCCTACGACTTCTACAAGAAGGCGCGGCAGGCGGGGATCAAGCCGATCATCGGCACTGAGGCCTACGTGGCACCGGAGCACCGCGGTCTCAAGCAACCGGTCCGCTGGGGCGTTCCGGCCCAGAAGGACGACGACGTCTCAGGCGCCGGCGCCTATACCCACATGACCCTGCTGGCCGAGACGACCGAGGGCATGCACAACCTGTTCCGGCTCTGCTCGCTGGCCTCGATCGAGGGCTACTTCCGCAGGCCCCGGATGGACAGGGAACTGCTCGCCAGGTATTCCAAGGGCATCATCGCCACCACCGGCTGCCCTGGCGGCGAAGTACAGACCAGGCTCAAGCTCGGCCAGTACGACGAGGCGCTCGAGGCGGCGGCCGCCTACCGTGACATCTTCGGTCAGGGAAATTTCTTCGTCGAGCTCATGGGCCACGACCTAGAGGTGGAGCAGCGGTCAGCCGCCGGGCTGCGCCGGATCGCCGCCGAGCTCTCGCTGCCCTTCCTCGTCACCAACGACTCCCACTACGTCGCGCCGGGCGATGCGCAGGCACACGAGGTGCTGCTGTGCGTCCAGACCGGGACCAACATGGCCGATCCGAAGCGGTTGAAGTTCGAGGGGGCCAGCTATTACCTCAAGAGCCCGGCCGAGATGCGCGCGGTCAGCGATGCGGAGGAATGGCAGGCCGGCTGTGACAACACGCTGCTGATCGCCGAGCGCGCCGATGTGGAGTTCACCAAGGCCAACTTGATGCCGGACTTCCCGCTGCCCCAGGGCGAGACCGAGGTGACCTGGTTCCGCAAGGAAGTCTGGGTGGGCATGGACCGCCGGTTCCCCGACGGCTATGACGAGGAGCGCCGCAGCAGGGCCACCTACGAGATGGGCGTCATCGAGCAGATGGGGTTCTGCGGCTACTTCCTCGTGGTCGCCGACTTCATCATGTGGGCGAAGCGGAACGGGATCAGGGTTGGTCCGGGGCGCGGCTCGGCGGCCGGCTCGATCGTGTCGTACGCGATGGGGATCACCGACCTGGACCCGATCGCTTTCGGCCTGATGTTTGAGCGCTTCCTCAACCCCGAGCGCGTGTCGATGCCCGACATCGACATCGACTTCGACGAGCGCCGGCGCGGCGACGTGATCAGGTACGTCACCGAGAAATATGGCGACGACCGGGTCGCTCAGATCATCACCTACGGCACTATCAAGGCCAAGGCGGCGGTCAAGGACTCGGCTCGCGTGCTCGGCTATCCCTACGCGCTCGGCGACCGCATCACCAAGGCGTTCCCTGCCGCCGTCATGGGCAAGGACGTGCCGCTGTCCGGCCTCTTCGACCCCGATCATCCGCGATACGGCGAGGCCGGCGAGATCCGTGCGCTGTACGAGGCGGAGCCTGAGGTCAAGCAGGTGGTGGAAACGGCGCGCGGCCTGGAGGGCCTGATCAGGCAGGCCGGCGTGCATGCCGCCGGGGTGATTATGAGCAGCGAGCCGCTGCTCGATCACGTGCCGGTGTGGAGGCGCGAGGCCGACGGCGCGATCATCACCCAGTTCGACTACCCGAGTTGCGAAGACCTCGGGCTGCTCAAGATGGACTTCCTCGGGCTGCGGAACCTGACCATACTTGACGACGCCCTAGTCGGCATCAAGGCGAACCGCGGAGTCACCGTCGACCTCGAGACGCTCCCCCTGGACGACAAGCCGACCTATGACCTGCTGGCGCGCGGCGACACGCTCGGCGTGTTCCAGCTTGAGGGCGGCCCGATGCGGGCGCTGTTGCGGTCCATGCGGGCCGACAGGTTCGCCGACATATCAGCGGTGAACGCCCTGTACCGGCCGGGTCCCATGGGCGCGAACGCCCACAACGACTACGCGGACCGCAAGACAGGCCGCAAGCCAGTTGCTCCTATTCACCCTGAACTGGCCGAGCCGCTTGCCGCCGTCCTCGGCGACACCTACGGCCTGCTTGTGTATCAGGAACAGGTGCTCGCGTGCGCCCAGGTCCTGGCTGGCTATTCGCCCGGCAAGGCGGACCTGCTCCGTAAGGCAATGGGCAAGAAGAAGAAGGAGATCCTGGACGCCGAGTTGGAACCCTTCGCCGCAGGGATGCGCGCGAACGGGTACTCGGAGCACGCGATCAAGACCATCTGGGACGTGCTCGTCCCATTCTCCGACTACGCGTTTAACCGAGCGCACGCCAGCTGCTATGGCATGGTCGGCTACTGGACCGCCTTCCTGAAGGCCAACTACCCGACCGAATACATGGCCGCGCTGCTGACCTCGGTGGCGGGCGACAAGGACAAGTCAGCCCTGTATCTCAGCGAGTGCCGCCGGATGGGAATCAAGGTGCTGCCGCCGGACGTGAACGCGTCGACGGCGTATTTCACCCCGGTGGACACCGACATCAGGTTCGGCATGGCTGCCGTGCGCAATGTCGGGGCGGCCGTGGTCGAGTCGATCGTGGCGACTCGGACCGCCAAGGGAAGCTTCACCAGTTTCTCCGATTTCCTGCGCAAGGTCCCCGTCAACGTCTGCAACAAGCGCGTGATCGAGTCACTGATCAAGGCAGGGGCTTTTGACTCGCTGGGCGCCCCGCGCCGCGGCATGCTGATGATCCACGAGCAGGCCATCGACGCCGTGATCGACGTCAAGCGCAACGAGGCAATCGGCCAGGATTCGCTGTTCGGCGCTGACGAGGACAACGCGGCAACATTCGACATACCGGTTCCGGACGGCGAGTGGGACAAGTCGACGCTCCTCGGCTTCGAGCGGGAGATGCTCGGGTTGTATGTCTCCGATCATCCGCTGCTCGGGCTCGAGCACATGCTTAGTGCCGAGACCGACTGCTCGGTGGTCCAGCTGCTCGGGTCTGCCGATGAGCCTGAACGGACCGCACGTGGAGATCGTGCCGACGGCCAGGTGGTCACGCTCGGCGGGATCCTGTCCGGCGTGCAGCGGAAGGTGACCAGGCAGGGCAGCCCGTGGGCGGCGGCGACCCTGGAAGACCTTGAGGGTGCGATCGAGGTCCTGTTCTTCCCCGCGACCTACCAGGCGTGCATGCACCTGGTCGTCGAGGACGCGATTGTGTTCGTGCGGGGCAGGCTCGACCGGCGCGAGGAAGTGCCCAAGCTGGTGGCCATGGAACTGCGGGCCGCCGAGCTGGCCGCCGGGGAGTCAGGCCCTTTCGTCGTGTCGATCATGGAGGCCAGGTGCGTGCCGCCGGTCGTGGACCGGCTGAGGGACGTCCTGCGGACTCACCCGGGGCGGATGGAGGTTCACCTGCGCCTGCTGACCGGTAGCCGGGCCAAGGTGCTCAAGCTCGACGACAAGCTCCGGGTGCGCCCGTCGCCTTCGCTGGTCGCCGACCTGAAGCAACTGCTTGGCCCGGCGTGCGTGAGCTAGCTGACCGGTCAACTACGCTGTTTGGCAATGTCCATCACCGGTGAGTATCCCTTCGAGCCCCGGCCAGGCGGACCTGGTGGCGGCAGCGACCAGGCCTCAATGGCCAGCCCCCTGGTGGGCAGCCTCGTCAGCTCGCTGGTGATCCTTCTCGGCAGCGGGCTGATCGGGCTGGCCGGCGGCCTGGCCTGGACAAGTTTCGCGCCCCGGGCGGTCTACGTGGTGGTCGGCCGCGGTTCAGCTAACGTGGTCAACCCCGAGACGTCCGCGTTTATCGCAGCTGACGCCTGGTATTGCCTGATCGGCGTCGCAGGCGGACTCGTCATCGGCCTGGCAGGCTATCTGCTCGGCGTGCGGCGCTATGGGCCAGCGCCGATGGCAGCGATCCTTGCTGGCGGCGTTCTGGCCGCGCTGGCCGCCCGCTGGCTCGGTGAGAATCAGGGGTTGCACCAGTTCAACCGGCAGCTCCTGACCACGTCGCAGGGCACGTTGCTGCACGCGCCGCTCGCGCTGGCCGGCGATACGGCAGCGGCCGTCTGGCCACCATATGCCTCGTTGCCGGCGGTCGCGTTCTGGCCGCTGGCGGCGTGCACCGTGGTGGGCGGGATCGTGCTCATCAAGGTGCTCAGGGACCGGCCGGCGCGCGCATACGGTCGCCCGCGGCATGGGGAAGCGCAATTCTCTTCCTATCCCGGCCAGTAAGCCGTCCTCTCCCGGCCGGCAGGCTCTGGTTCACTGCCGCGTTACCCGCGCACGGCCGCCAGCTGACCACCTCGGTCGCCGACGGCGACTCGCTGCGCTACTTTCCGGCCTACGACTTGCCGGGCCGGGCCAGGCTCGCGCCGCAGCGTCCGCAGCGTCCGCCGGCGCGCAGTTGCTGCTGGCACAGCGGCTTGATGGCAGCCTCACGATCGGCGACACGCACGCCTACGACGAGCCGTTCGCCTTCGACCTGGATGAGGCGCCCTATGATCACCTGCGCACCCGGGCTGAGCAGCTGCTCGGGTCGCCGCTGCCGTCGACGAGGCGGCGGTGGGCCGGCGTGTACAGCCAGGTGACCGGTCCTGGCCTGTACTTCCGGGCTCAGGTCGCGCCAGCCGTGGTGCTGATCACCGGTCCAGGCGGGCGTCGTATGACGCTCGCCCCGGCGATCGCCGAGCAGACGTTCGCCGCGAGCGGCATTGCGTGATCCTCTAGGACGCAGCTGAGGAGCGTGAATGTCAAGGATCAGCGTGGCATGCCTCGATATGGCCGGAACGACGGTCGCAGACGAAGGCATCGTGATGTCAGCGTTCCAGGCTGCGATGGAGCAGGCGGGGCTCGCCCCGGGCAGCGACGGATACAACGGGGCCGCCGAGATCGTGCAGGCCACCATGGGTCAGTCGAAGATCGAGGTGTTCCGGCGAATTCTCGGTGACGAGGCAGCCGCCGCCGCCAACAACGCCTTCGAGGAGCACTATGCGCGTGTCGTCGGGGCCGGACGGGTAGCGCCCCTCCCGGGAGCCGCACAGACGCTGACTGCGCTGCGGGACGCCGGCATCAAGATCTGCCTCGCCACGGGATTCTCCCCAGCCACGAGGGACGCGGTTATCGACACGCTCGGCTGGCATTCCCTGATCGACCTCGCGCTGTCGCCAGCCGACGCGGGCCGCGGCAGGCCCTTTCCCGACCTTCCTTTGACGGCCCTGCTCAGGCTCGGCGGGGGAGCGGTCAGCGAACTCGCTGTGGTCGGCGACACGCCCAGCGACGTCGAGTCTGGCCTCCGGGCCGGAGCCGGAGTCGTCGCTGGCGTGCTGACCGGATCGGCGAACAGGAAGGACCTGGAGGCGGCGGGGGCTCCGCACGTGCTGGACCGAATCGCCGGCCTGCTGCCCCTGCTCGGCTTGAGTGACTGAGCGCAGCACGTGATGACCGACGAGACCCGCCCGCTTGGTGAAGGCTGGGACTTGCACGCGCACGAATGGATCGCCTGGTCCAGGACGGGCCTAGACAGCTACGAGAAATTCCACCGGGACGCGTTCTTGCCTCTGGTCCCGCGCCCCGGCCAGCTGACGGTGGATGTCGGCTGCGGAGAGGGCCGGGTGAGCCGCGATCTGCAAGCACTGGGTCACCGGGTGCTGGCAATCGATCTCTCGCTGGTCATGAGCCGCGCTGCTGCGACCCATCCGGCCGCTCCAGTTCCTGCGGTGGTGGCCGATGCGGCTCGACTGCCGCTGGCCACAGGGACGGCCGACTGCGCTGTGGCGTTTATGTCGCTGCACGACATCGACCACATGCCAGCCGCCGTCAGGGAGATCGCCCGCATCCTCAGCGTGGGCGGGCGCCTGGTGATAGCGATCGTGCACCCCATCAATTCAGCCGGCGAGTTCACCGGCGACAGGACCGACATAGACAGGCCGTTCGTCATTGACGGGTCCTACCTCCAACCTGAGCGCTATGTTGACACATTCACCCGCGACAGCATGACCGTCACTTTTCATGGCGAGCACCGGCCGCTGCAGGCATACACCGGAGGCCCTCGCTGACGCCGGTTTCGTCATTGAACGGCTGCGTGAGCCCACTAACCCCGATCCCGCGAAGCCCTGGCGCCGCGTCCCGCTGTTTCTCAACATCCTGCTGCGCTTGAGCGACGCGCGGCGTTAAGGGTAAGAGAAAGTCGCCACTCAGGTACTACCTCTACATCCCGCGACTACTGACCGCGCCGCGCGCGGCCACATGGTCGAGCGCAGCAGGCGAGGACGGGCCGGTCAGCCTGGCTGAGTTCGGAGGCCGTCGAGGACGAGGGCGAGCAGCCGGTCGGCTTGCTCGTGATCACCGGGTGCCCAGTCAGTCGTCAGGCTGATCGCATGGACCAGCCGCATGAGGTCGGCGGGGTCCGCGTCGGCCCGGGCGGCCCCGGCCTCCTGGGCGCGGCCGAGGACGTCGGTGACGGCGCCGCGCATCATGCTGCTGCAGGACGAGAGCAGCTCCGAGTCCTTGCTCAGCGTGGTCAGCAGGGCCGATGTCAGATTCCGCTTGGTGCGGCCGAACTCGAGCAGATCCCCGAGCCAGGTGGCGAGGGCGGCACCGGGCGGCACCGACCTGAGCAGCTCGTCAGCGCGCGCTCGCAGGGCCTCCACCTGATCGCGGTAGACCGCCTCTAGCAACGCCTGGCGAGTGGGGAAGTGCCGGTAGAGCGTGCCGATCCCGACACCGGCGCGCCTGGCGATCTCCTCCAGGGACACGTCATCTGCCCCGTGCTCGGCGAACGCCGCCGCTGCCGCGCTGAGCAGCCGCTCGTAGTTGCGCCGGGCATCGGCGCGCATGCCGCGCTCGGCGCGGGGTTGGGTGTCCGATCCCGTCGCCCTCATCGCGTTTTCACCTGCTCGGGTTGCAAAGCGGAGGTAGCCTCCGTATAGTTACCGGAGGGATCCTCCGAATAGATGATAGCTCGCTCCAGGCACGTTGGCGACCGATCGGGCCAACGGCTTCGAAGCACCGTGCCACGGAAGGAACTCTGTGCCCACCTCCTCGATCACTCAGCCCGCGGCCACTACTTTTACACAGCCTTCTCGGCGCCGTGACCGGCGCGGCATCACGCTCATCACTGTGCTCTGCGCCCAGCTCATGATCGTCATCGACCTGACCGTAGTCAACATCGCCCTGCCCAGCATCGCGCGCAGCTTGGACTTCTCTGCACCCAGCCTGGCCTGGGTCCTCAATGCCTACTCGCTGACCTTCGGCGGACTGTTGCTGCTCGGCGGCAGGGCCGGCGACATTCTCGGTCGGCGAAGGATGTTCGTAGCCGGCATCGCGGTGTTCACCGCCGCCTCGCTCGCCGGAGGTATCGCCACATCGGCAGCGTGGCTGCTGGTCGCGCGCGCCGTCCAGGGTGTCGGCGGCGCGATCGCCTCGCCTGCGGTCCTGGCGACGATCGTGTCAGGTTTTCCCGAGGGCCGGGAACGGACCAGGGCGCTCAGCGTTTTCACCGCGGTAATGATGGGCGGCGCGTCACTGGGCCTGGTGCTCGGCGGAATGATGACCGAGTGGGCATCCTGGCGCTGGGTCTTTTTCATCAACGTGCCGATCGGCATTGCGGTGATCCTTGCTGCACGACGTGTCCTGCCGGAGTCGGCGCGCCAGCCAGGCCGGTTCGACATCGTCGGCGCCCTGACCTCGACAGCGGGGATGTCCGCGCTCGTCTACGCGTTCATCCGCGCGGCATCGAGCGGCTGGGCGGACCGGCTGACGCTTGGGGCATTCGCCGCCGCCGCGGCCCTGCTTGCCGCATTCGTGCTAACCGAGGCTCACAGCCCGCAGCCGATCACTCCCTTGCGGCTGTTCGCCGATCGCAGCCGGTCGGCGTCCTATGTCGCGCGGCTGCTCCTGGTGGCTGGCATGTTCGGGATGTTCTTCTTCCTCACCCAGTACATCCAGGAAATCCTGGGGTTCAGCCCGCTCCAGGCCGGACTCGCGTTCGTGCCCCTGACCGGCGCGCTGTTCGCCGTCTCGCGCCTCGCACCGCGGCTGGTCGCGCGGTTCGGTCCCAAGCCACTGATGGTGGCCGGACTGCTGCCGGTCGTCGCCGGGATGACCTGGCTGACCCGGATCTCTCCAACCACGGACTACGTGCACGGGATCCTCGGCCCGATGCTGCTACTCGGGAGCGGCATGGGAGTCACCTTCGTGCCGCTGACCATGGCCTCGCTGGCAAGCGTGCGCCCGGAGGACGCCGGCGCCGGGTCGAGCATGGTGAACGTCACCCAACAGGTGGGCGGGGCGCTGGGTCTGGCGATCCTCGTCACCGTGTTCGGCCGCGCGGACAATGCCGCCACCCGGCATCCGCTGCCCGGCTCGGGTTCGGTCCCCCGGGTGCACCAGATCCTTACCCATGCGATGGCGAACTCGTTCGGCACGGCAGCGATCTTCGACCTGTGCGCGCTGCTCGTGATCGTGCTCGCGATCCGGATGAAGCTGACCACGCCAGCGGTGAGCCCTGTGGCCAGCGTTGGCCAGCCGACCGGGGACTGACCGGGAAGTGCAGTGCGGGTGTCAGGGACGTGGCCAGTCGATCAGCAAGATCACGTTGCGGTCGTCGGCCGTCCCTGCGCCCGCGCCGCCTTCAGCAGTGATCGCGTCCCTGACCTGCCAGTCATTGGCCGCGAGCTCGCGGGCGAGCGCGGCCAGGCCGATCGGCCCGTCGATGCCGGCCGAGCTGGCCGGGGCATCGCTGTCGATCACTGTGCAGCAGATGGCGATCGCCCCGTCGGCCTGCAGGACCTCGATCATCCTCGCCTGCTGCGGCCAGTCGATGTGAGAAGCCGTCGTGATCTGCCAGAAACCGCCGGGGCCGCCATCCTCGCGCACCGGCGTGACGGCGTGGACGTGCGTGTGGCCGTTGATCCACGCGACGACGCACGGGAAGTCGATCAGGAAGCTACGCAGTTCCTCGGACAGGACCCGGCGGTCGGCGCCGGGCGGGCGCCGGTCGTTCACCAATGTCTCCATCGGATGATGGCTGAACAGGATCACCGGACGGCCGCGGCAAGCTGTCAGCTCCCCGTGCAGCCAGTCGAGCTGCGCGCCGTCGAGCGAGCCTTGCCAGCCGCCGTGCGGATTGACGGTGTCGAGCACGACGCAGCGTACGGCTCCGTGGTCGAACGCGTAGTAGGCGATGCCGCCGTCTAGGTTCCGCTGGGCCGTAGCCGTGGCCGGTCGGGGTGCCCGTGGTACGGAAGTGCTCGCGCACATGAATGGCGCTGGTGACGGGCGCGCGACCAGGATCGGGCGTAACCGGGATGCTCACGCTGTCGCCGAGTTCGGCCAGCGGCGCCCGCGGCATCGAACCAGTAGAGCGCGCCGGCGGCGTCCAGGTCAGCCGCCGGGCTCACGTACTTAACCGCGCCGACCGGGAGGCTGGCCAGCCAGCCGGCCGCGGGAACCGTGCCCTGCAGCATGTTGTCATGGTTGCCGTGCACCGCATACCAGGGCAGCCCGAGGCCGGCCGCACGGAAGGGGTGCCTGGCCGCGGTAAGCACGCCGGACACGGCGGGGAAACCGTACCTGGTACTTGGCAGGTCATCGATGTGGTGCTCGGGATGCCAGTAGCGCTCGTCGGCCACCTCGGGCCCGGCCACGCCCTCGTACCGCTGCGGGTCGCCGGAGTCGGGCACGACGATGGCGCCGTCTAGCAGATCGATGTGGGCCCTGAGCTCGTTGAGCTGGCAGTTGTCGGTCGCGTCGCCGGTCACGATCGCGAAGTCCACTGGCGCGCCCGACACCGGCGCGGTGGCAGCCCGCCGTACGGCCCGTGTCATGGCGTCGGCCACCTGAAATGTGAACAGCTCCTGGGCCCGGTAGCAGCCGATGATGCCGACCGCGCTGCGCAGCGGCGAGTCAAGATCGGCGAAGCGGTCGAATAGCTCAGCCCGGCCCGGTGACTGATGGTCCATGACATGGGTATCGGACAGGGGCGCGATGCACATCAGTGCCCTGGCGGATCGCTGCCAGCCTGGCCGCAAGCTGACGCCGGACAGGTCAGCCCTGAGCCGGTGCTGCTCGCCGTCGGCGGGGGCCAGCCTTCGGTACCCGCCTTCGCCTGGCTCGCCGGGAATCAGCCGCCGCCGCGCCGTCGTCATCCGCGCGGCGCGACGAGTACCGGCGTGCCTGGCAGGCTGATCTGCACCGACGCTCCCGCCGCGAAGCTCCCAGCCTCGACACTCGGATGATCGACCTTCACCGATATGTCGCCGGACAGCAGCACGCCGATCCTGGTCACAGAGCCGAGGAAGGCCCGGTCGGTCACGACGCCGTTACCGCCAGGCACGGCCTCGATCCGCAGGCCCTCAGGCCTGATGAGCATATCCACGTCGCGGGCGGCGTCGGCGGGCCGCTCGCCGAGCACGGGAACCAGGGTGCCGAGGGACCGAACCTGGCCCGAACCGGTGAGCTCGCCGGGGATGCGGTTCATGGTTCCGACGAACTCGGCCACGAAGGCCGTAGCCGGGTGCGCGTAGAGCTGGTCGGGCATGGCGATCTGCTCCAGCTTGCCGTCCTTCATCACACCGACCCGGTCCGCCATCGACAGGGCCTCCTCCTGGTCATGCGTCACGAAAGGGTCGTCGTGCCGAGCCGCTGCTGCACGGACCTGATCTGCTCCCGCAGCTGCAGCCTGACCTTGGCATCGAGTGCCGAGAGCGGCTCGTCAAGCAGCAGGACCTGAGGCTCGATCGCCAGCGCGCGGGCGAGCGCGACGCGCTGCTGCTGACCGCCGGACAGCTGGTGGGGTAGCGCCTGGCGTGCTCGGTGAGGCCGACCATGTCGAGCAGCTCGCCCGCCCGCCGCCTGCGCTCGGCGCCGGCGATGCGCCGCATGCGCAGCCCGGAGCCGACGTTTTCCAGCGCGGACATATTGGGGAACAGGCTGTAACTCTGGAACACCATGCCCATGTCACGTTTGGCGGCCGGAACCAGCGAGATGTCCTTGCCATTCACTGTGGCTGAGCCCGCGTCCGCGGTCTCGAATCCGGCCAGGATGCGCAGCGCTGCCTCGCGCCAGGCGGGCCGCAGCCCTTCGAAGGCCGGCAGGATCACCAGCACCATGAGCGGGATCTGGAAGTACATGTAGACCAGGGCCACGCCGCCGAGGCCGTAGAGGTCGAAGCCGTTGTTGTAAGGGTTGAAGCCGACATCGGTCAGCCACTGGGTCGCCAGGCCCGTGTTGCCCAGCGTGGCAATGAAGAGGAACGCCAGCGGGACGCCGCCGAAGTTCGCGAAGACCCCCGAGGCCGTAATAGCGACCCGCCGCAGCACAGCGCCGCGCTTGGCCGTATAGATCGCGTAGGCGACCAGGAAACCGAGGATGCCGGGGACAACCGACGCGATCAGCGACAGTTCCATGCTGGTGGCGAAGCCGTGCAGGTAGATGCCGTGGCTCGCGATGTGGAGATTGTGCCACGTGAACGCGCCGGTGACCGGCGTCTTGAACGCGCCTAGCAGGATCGCGCCCATCGGCAGCACGAGGCCGATCAGCACATAGACGGTGGAGGGCAGCACGCCGGCGAGGTCGCGCGCCTGGCGCAGGACGCTGCGCGGACGGCGCGCCGCCGCGGCGCCCGGATCCCCGAGGGGGCCGGGCACCGCGGCCGGAGCCACTTTGGTGGTCATCGGCTAGCCGACTTTGGCTGCCCACTTCTTGGCGACGACACCTTCCGCCGCCGACTCCTGCGCCTGGGTTGGGAACTGGAGCGGGGCAGAAGGCGCGGGCGGCAGCGCGGCGTTGGCGGCCTTGTCCACCGTGCCGTTAGCGATCATGGTGGGCAGCTCGACCGGCCGGGCCTTGCCCTGGAGCCACAGGTTCTGGCCGGTGACCGAGTAGAGGTACTCCTCCCAGAGCCGGGCCGCCGCCGGATCCGGCGCATCGGCGCTGATCGCCTGGTCGTAGTACGCGGCGTAGCTCGCGTCGGACGGGATCACGATCTTGAAGTTCGGATCGGTGGCCCCGACCTCGGAGGCCAGCAGGTAGTCCCACGAGACCACGATCGGCGTCTGGCCGCTCTGCACGGTCGTCGGGCCGGCGGTGACCGGAACGAAGTTGCCTTTCTTCTTCAGCTTGGCGAAGAAAGCGATGCCAGGATTGATGTTGCCGAGGGATCCGCCGTTGGCCAGGGCGGCAGCATAAACAGCGGAGAACGCGGCGCTGGCGTGGGTCGGGTTGCCGTTGATCGCGACCTCGTGCTTGTAGACGGGCTTGGCCAGGTCCTTGAAGGAGGTCGGGGGGACCTTCACCGTCCTGGAGTCATAACCGATCGCCACGTAGCCGCCGTAGTCGCCGTACCAGGTCCCGTCGGTGGATTTTTCCGCCGCGGGAATGTCGTTCCACGCCGCCACCTCGTACTTGGCGAGCAGCTTCATCTGGTCGGCCTTAATGGCGAATGCGGTTCCCATGTCCAGCACGTCGGGTGCCCGGGTCTGGCCCTTGAGCTGGACCATCGCGTTGATCTCGTCCTGGCTCGAGCCGTCGGGGTTGGCATCATTGATCTTGATGCCGTACTTGGCGGTGAAGTCCTTCATGATGTTGCCGTAGTTGGCCCAGTTGGCCGGCAGCGTTATGACGTTCAGCTGCCCTTCCTTCTTGGCCGCGGCGATCAGCGCTGTCATCCCGCCGCCCTGCGCGACCGACGTCGCCTTGGACCAGTCGGTGCCGCCGGTGCTGCCGCCGCTGCTATTTGTACCGCCGCCGCAGCCGGCGGCCAGCAGGGCTCCGCTCAGCGCCGCCGCGGCTACCGCTATCGTCGTCGTTTTCCGCACTATTTCCCTCCGAGCTTGCGACCATGATGGTCAGGACGGAGCAATAGTGGCGGTGCCTGACGCAAGGCGTGCCGCTTATTTCCGGCGCGCTGCAGCGGCCATAGCCGCGCCGACGATTCCCGCGTCATTGTGGAGCGCGGCCGGCACGACGGGAGCATGCAATGTGAGCCTGGGCAGGAACTTGTCCGATTTCCTGCTGATGCCGCCGCCGATGATGAACAGGTCGGGCGAGAGCAGCGCCTCCATCTTGTCTAGGTAGGTGTCGACTCGGTCGGCCCATTTTTCCCAGCTCAAATCGCCGAGCTCGCGCGCTCGCTCAGAGGCCCTGGCCTCGGCGTCCTTGCCGTGGATCTCGATATGTCCGAACTCGGTATTAGGGACGAGCACCTCGTTATAGAACAGGGCGCTGCCGATGCCGGTGCCGAACGTGAGCATGAGAACCGTGCCCTGCTGGCCCTTCCCCGAGCCGAAGCGCATCTCAGCGAGGCCCGCGGCGTCCGCGTCATTGAGGACCGTCACCGGCTGGCGGGTCGCATCGCCGAAGAACCGCACAGCGTCGATGCCAATCCAGGCGCGATCCAGGTTCGCGGCCGTCCTGATGATGCCGCCAGAGACCACACCGGGAAATGTGATCCCGACCGGACCCCTCCACCCGAAGTGGTCGATCAGCTGGCCGACCACTTGTGCCACCTGATCGGGAACGGCCGGGTTGGGAGTTGGCAGCTTCACCCGTTCGGCCAGCAGGCGGCCAGTGGCCACGTCAACCGGGGCGGCCTTAACCCCCGTGCCGCCGATGTCGATGCCAAGGACGCCAGCCATGCTGCCTCCGTTTCGCGTTAGCTCAGATGCCCCACCTGGCGTGCCTGAGCGCAGCTACATCGGCCTCGGCACCTTCCAGCCTGACCTGTGCCGCACTTGTCCTGGCGAATGTCCACAGCAGCAGTTCGGCTGGCGCCCCGATCACAGTTACCACAGGCGTGCGCGGCTTCACGGTCATCCGCACCGGGTGCTGCCCGCCTGAGGAGTCCTCGAGGTCGTCCCTGGCGAACTCGATTCCCACCGGTACTTTCCGCAGCATCAGCCTGGCCATGGACAGGTCATTCCAGATCAGGTCCGTCATTCCGGGGTCGAGTGTTCGCGGCTTCCAGTCCGGCTGCGCCCGCCGCACGTCCTCGTGATGGACAAAGTACTCAGCGAAATTGACCTTGGCATCGACTCCGGGGATGCCGTACAGCGAGAGCCGTGGCGGTCCGGTCCTGATGGTCTCGACCAGCAGCGGGTAGGGGGTCCGCGCCGTCATGCCGCGCCGTACTCGATCCGTGTATCCGGCGAGCGGGCCGCCGAGAATCCCGAGCGCCGCGTCGGGCCTGCGCTCCCTGAGCACCAGGTGCGCGGCCAGGTCAGCCGTCAGCCAGCCCTCGCAGAGCGTCGGTGCCTGCGGACCCGACTCGTCGAGCAAGACGCACAAGGCGAGGCGCTCATCTCGGGCATAAGTCACTACTCGATAGTAGGCCACAGGACCGCTCGCGCGCGTGCGGTGGTGCGGCGCAGGCTACCGTGACAGGTAGCCTCCGGCGTGACCAGAGGTCATGACGCAGCTGGAGGAAGGCAGCCAGACGGTGGGAGGACCATGACGGGCCCGCGTACCAGGGCAGTCGGCCGCCCCGGCAGGGAACTCGCCGTAATGCTGATCGGCGGTGCCGCGGGCGCGGGCGCCGTATTCCTCGCGACCCGACAGGAACTGGCACGGGTAATCGCCCGGGCGCCGGCGCCGCTGCCCGACACCGTGCGGTCGGTGAGCGTCCAGGACGTGCGCCCTGCCCTCGCTGCGCTGGCGGTGGCGGCACTGACCAGCCTCGCCGCGGTGCTCGCGACGCGCGGTGTCCTGCGCAGGCTGACCGGGCTCATCAGCGTCGCGCTGGCGGCCGGGGTGGTTGCGATCGCTGTGGGGCGGGTGACGGCGGCCGCGGCGCTCGCGGCGGCAGGACGGGACGGCGCCTCCCTTCCGAGCGGGTCCGGGGCGGGAACGGCGGCCGGATCAGTGACCGCGGGGAACGGCGCGGCGGCGCCGCTTGGCTCGCTCGGCGGATTTCCCGTTCATGTTGTGCTCGGGGGAACAGGCTGGCGCGCGCTGATAATTGCCGGGGCGGTCCTGATCGCCGCCGCCGGTTTCGCCGTCATGGTGCGGGCTGGCCAGCTGCCGGTCATGTCGGCGCGGTACGAGCGGCCGGCCGGCCGGCGCGGGGCAGTCGGCCCGGCGGCGGGCAGCGGGACGGCGGGCAGCGGGATGACCGGCAGCAAGACGGTCGGCAGCAAGACGACCGGCAGCATGTGGGAGGCGCTCAGCGCGGGGGCCGACCCGACGGCGCGGCCGGAGTGAGCAGGGCCAGCAGGCGCCCGCAAGCGCGGCGCCTGCGGCACATGGTCCCCGGCCATCTAACACACGCTCCGGAGCCAGGCAAGGGCGCTCAGCTACGGCCTGCGCCGGGGCTGGGACCCGGCAGCGTCCGGGCCCTGGGTACGATCGGGGTCGCTAGGCAACCCACCCGAGGGGGCAGCAGAACCGCGTGAGCGTGCTCGATGACATTCTCGTCGACGTGCGCGCCGACCTTGCGGCGCGACAGCGGACGGCGCCCCTTGAGCAGCTGAAAGATGCGGCGAGCAGGGCCTGCGCTTCCCGCGATGTAATTGCGGCGCTGCGCGGGCAGGGCGTAGCCGTGATCGCCGAGGTCAAGCGCGCAAGCCCATCCAAAGGAGCGCTCGCGGCCATTGCCGACCCGGCGGCGCTGGCGACCGATTATGAGGCAGGCGGAGCCAGCGTGATCAGCGTGCTCACTGAGAGCAGGCGGTTCGGCGGCAGCCTGGACGACCTCGCAGCGGTCCGGGACGTCGTTCAGGTTCCGCTGCTGCGCAAGGACTTCGTGATCAGTTCCTATCAGCTATGGGAGGCTAGGGCCTACGGCGCCGACCTGGTGCTGCTGATCGTGGCCGCACTAGAGCAGAACGCCCTCGTCTCGCTGGTGGAGCGGGCAGCGTCGATCGGCCTCGTGCCGCTGGTCGAGGTGCACTCCCAGGCCGAGCTGAGCCGGGCGCTGGATGCCGGGGCGCAGGTGATCGGCGTCAATGCCAGGAACCTTGCCACCCTGGAGGTGGACAGGACGATCTTCGCGCGGCTGGCGCCTGGCATACCTGACGATGTCATCAAGATCGCGGAGTCTGGCGTCCGGGGCCCGCATGACCTGCTCGCTTACGCGGCGGCTGGCGCCGACGCCGTGCTAGTGGGCGAGAGCCTCGTGGTCGGGAAGGATCCGCGCTCGGCCGTCGCCGACCTGGTCACGGCGGGCTCGCACCCCGCGCTGCGGACAGACCGAGGAGGGTCCTCGTGACCACGCCGGCCCAGACAACCACGCTGCCCGCCGCCGTGCCGGACGCGGCAGGCCACTTCGGCCCGTTCGGGGGCCGCCTGGCGCCCGAGGCCCTCATGTCGGCGCTCGAGGAGCTCACGGCCGAATACGAGTCAGCGAAAGCGGACCCGGCCTTCGCCGCCGAGCTTGACGGGCTGCTGCGCGACTACGCCGGACGGCCAACACTGCTGACCGAGGTCCCCAGATTCGCGGCCGAAGCCGGCGGCTGCCGGATCTTCCTCAAGCGGGAGGACCTCGCCCACACCGGCTCGCACAAGATCAACAACGTGCTCGGTCAGGCACTGCTAACCAGGCGGATGGGCAAGACGCGGATCATCGCCGAGACCGGGGCAGGCCAGCACGGGGTCGCCACGGCCACGGCCGCTGCCCTGCTCGGCCTGGAGTGCGTGGTCTACATGGGCGAGGAGGACACCCGCAGGCAGGCGCTCAACGTGGCCAGGATGCAGATGCTCGGCGCGCGCGTCGTCCCGGTGACGATCGGCAGCAAAACGCTGAAGGACGCCATCAACGAGACCTTCCGTGACTGGGTCGCGAGCGTGCAGACCACCCACTACTGCATTGGCTCGGTGATGGGTCCGCACCCGTTCCCCCAGCTGGTCCGCGACTTCCAGCGGGTGATCGGGGTCGAGGCCAGGGAGCAGATTCAGGCCAAGGCCGGCCGCCTGCCTGATGCGGTCATCGCCTGCGTGGGGGGCGGCTCGAACGCGATCGGCGTCTTCCACGCCTTCATCGGCGACCAGGGCGTCCGGCTGATCGGGTGCGAGGCAGGCGGCGACGGGGTCGGGACAGGTCGGCACGCCGCGACCGTCTCAGGCGGCTCAGTCGGGATCATCCACGGGATGCGGACCTACCTGCTCCAGGACGACGACGGCCAGACATTGCCTACGCACTCGATCTCAGCCGGCCTGGACTACCCGGGCGTCGGGCCCGAACACGCCTGGCTGCACGAGACCGGCCGGGCTGAGTACCGCCCAGTCACCGATACAGCGGCGATGGAGGCCTTCGCGCTACTTTGCCGTACCGAGGGGATCATCCCGGCAATCGAGTCCGCGCACGCGCTGTCCGGAGCCCTGGCGGTAGGCCGTGATCTGGGTCCGGGAGCCGTGCTGCTGGTCAACCTGTCAGGACGAGGCGACAAGGACGTGGACATCGCCGCGCGCTGGTTCGGCCACCTCGGTGGCCAGGAGGCCGGCCAGTGACGCGGGCAACAGCCAGCCGGGTCGGTGCGGCGTTCGGGCGGGCGGCCGCGGCGGGGCGTTCGGCGCTGGTCGGTTACCTGCCCGCCGGATTCCCCTCGGTGCCCGGCGCGATCGAGGCAGCGAAAGCCATGGCGCGGGCCGGTGCCGACATCGTGGAGATCGGGCTTCCATACTCCGACCCGCTGATGGACGGGCCGGTGATCCAGGAGGCCGTGCACCGGGCGCTCGAAAGCGGCGTGCGTGTCACCGATGTGCTGCACACGGTGGAGGCTGTCTCCTCGGCCGGGGTGCCCGTACTGGTCATGACCTACTGGAATCCGGTCGACCGCTACGGCGTCGCCGCGTTCGCCCGCGATCTGGCCGGCGCCGGCGGATGCGGGCTGATCACGCCCGACCTGCCGCCAGAAGAAGCGGGACCGTGGCTTGACGCGGCCGCCGAGGAGGAACTCGACCCCGTGTTCCTGGTCGCTCCGAGCTCGTCGCAGGAGCGGATCAAGCTGATCACATCGGCGTGCGGCGGCTTCGTCTACGCGGCGTCGGTGATGGGCATCACGGGCGCGCGATCGGCCGTGGGGGAGGGCGCAGCCGGCCTGGTCGAACGGGTCAGGCGCTGTACCACCCTGCCGGTCGCGGTTGGGCTCGGCGTGAGCACGGCAGCGCAGGCGGCGGAGGTAGCACAATACGCCGACGGTGTCATCGTCGGATCCGCCTTCGTGAAGCGGCTGCTCAGCGCAGCGGATCCGGCGGCCGGCTGCGCGGGCGTGGCTGACCTCGCGGCCGAGCTCGCGGCGGGCCTGCGCGACCGGCCGGCCAGGTGACCAGGCGCCGGCCAGCGGCCACCCGGAGACCGTATCTTGCCGCCTGTTGTGCCCGGTTCGGAAACCCAGATTTTACCCGCGAGTAATTACTGTGACCCATTAGTTATGATGTCCTGGTGACGCTCGGCTAACCAGCGTGTTAGCGAGCCCGTCCGGCGGGCCAATGTCGTCCCTCCGCTTCTCCGGCATATTCCAAAGGCGGACGAGACGACAGGAGCGCGGATGGTCTTTACCCCGAATTCAGCGACCCCAGATTCAGCGGCCAAGCTAGAATCCCAGAAATCTCCTGGCGCAGGCCTCTATGACCCGCAGTTCGAGCATGACGCTTGCGGGGTAGGGATGGTCGCCGACCTGTCGGGGCGGCGCAAGCACAGCACGGTTGTCCAGGCGC
This sequence comes from Streptosporangiaceae bacterium, assembly GCA_036393895.1. Taxonomy (GTDB): domain Bacteria; phylum Actinomycetota; class Actinomycetes; order Streptosporangiales; family Streptosporangiaceae; genus Chersky-822. Next base: position 20,936 of record DASWGE010000191.1, read on the forward strand.
TCAGCGTCCTGCGCAACCTTGATCACAGGGGCGCCAAGGGCGCCGACCCGGAGACCGGCGACGGTGCCGGGATCCTGACTCAGATCCCCGACGAGTTCTTCCGTGCGGTCTGCGGTTTCCGCCTGCCGCCGCCCGGTCACTACGCGGTCGGCCTGGCCTTCCTGCCGCCGGGGAGCGGTAACGAAGCGCTGGAGCGGATCGAGCAGATCGCTGGGCTCGAGTCGCTGGCCGTGCTCGGCTGGCGCGAGGTCCCGCACGACGCGACCGCTTGCGGCGCAGGCTCGCTCGCCGTGCTGCCGCGGCTGGCGCAGCTGTTCGTCTCCTCAACCACCGGCGACCATGGCATCGACCTGGACCGGCGTGCCTTCTGCCTGCGTAAGCGCGCCGAGCACGAGGTCGGCATCTACCTGGCCAGCCTGTCCTCAGCGACGATCGTCTACAAGGGCATGCTGACCGCGCTGCAGCTGGAACGGTTCTATCCGGACCTGACCGATCCCCGCTACACCTCAGCGCTGGCACTGGCCCACTCGAGGTTCTCGACCAACACCTTCCCTTCCTGGCCGCTGGCCCACCCGTTCCGCCTCATCGCGCACAACGGCGAGATCAATACGATCCGGGGCAACCGGAACTGGCTGCGGGCCCGCGAGGCCATGCTGCAGACCGACCAGATCCCGCCGGACGCGGAAGGGCGAGGCATCGAGCGGCTTCTTCCTGTGCTTGACGAGTCAGCGAGCGACTCGGCCAGCTTTGATGCCTGCCTGGAGCTGCTGCAGCTTGGTGGCCGCTCGCTGCCGCATGCCGTGCTCATGATGATCCCGCAGGCGTGGGAGAACGACACGGCGATGGGCAGTCAATTGCGGGCTTTCTACCGGTTCCATGCGTCTTTGATGGAGCCCTGGGACGGCCCCGCGCTGATCGCGTTCACCGACGGGACGCTCGCCGGGGCAGTGCTGGACAGAAACGGCCTGCGCCCGGGCCGGTTCTGGGTGACCATCGACGGCCTGGTCGTGCTGGCCAGCGAGGTCGGGGTGCTCGACATCGAGCCGTCGCGGATCGTGCGCAAGGGCAGGTTGCAGCCGGGCAAGGTATTCCTTGTCGACACCGCGGCCGGCCGGATCATCGAGGACGAGGAGGTCAAGGCGGAGCTGGCGGCCCAGCATCCGTATGACGACTGGCTGCACGCCGGCCTGCTGCACCTCGACGACCTGCCCGACAGGATCCGTGAGCTGCCAGACGGCCAGGCGCTGGCGACTCAGCAGCGGCTCTTCGGCTACACCGAGGAAGAGCGGCAGGTTGTCCTCGGGCCGATGGCTCGCACCGGGGCAGAGCCGGTCGGATCGATGGGCGACGACACGCCCCTCGCGGTTCTCTCTGACCGGCCCGGGCTAATCTTCGACTACTTCTCCCAGCAATTCGCGCAGGTAACCAACCCGCCGTTGGATGCCATCAGGGAGGAACTGGTTACCTCGCTCGCCGCCGCGACCGGCCCTGAGCACAACATCTTCGAGCCGGGGCCCGCGTCCTGCCGTCAGATCGTGCTGCCCTACCCGGTGATCAGCGACAACGACCTGGCAAAGATCATCCACATCAACGAAGACCGCGACCTGCCCGGCTTCGCCGCGCATGTTGTCGACGGGCGATATCTCGCCGCCGGCGGCGGCCAGGCCCTGCGCGCGCGGCTGGCCGAGATCCGGGCGGAAGTCACGAAGGCAATCGCGGCGGGCGCCAAGATTATCGTGCTCTCGGACCGGGGCGCCGCGATGGGCGGTGGTCAGGAGCCGGCGACGGCAGCGCCAGCGGACGACGCCTCCGACTGGGCGCCGATCCCGTCGCTGCTGCTGACCGGCTCGGTGCACCACCATCTGATCAGGGACCGGACCCGTGCCAGGGTGGGCCTGGTGGTCGAGGCCGGAGACGTCAGGGAGACACATCATGTCGCCCTGCTGATCGGCTACGGCGCCGCGGCGGTCTGCCCCTACCTGGCGATTGAGACGGTCGAGGACATGGCGCGCTCGGGTCTGCTCGGACCGGTCACCAGCCGCAAGGCGGCGGCGAACCTGATCAAGGCGCTCGGCAAGGGCCTGCTGAAGATCATGTCCAAGATGGGCGTGTCCACCGTCGCCTCCTACACAGGAGCGCAGATATTCGAGGCGATCGGGCTCGGCTCCGAGGTGGTCGGCGAATGCTTTGCCGGGACCGCATCCAGGCTCGGCGGCATCGGCTTCGATCAGATTGCCGCCGACAACGCCGCCCGCGTGGCCAGCGCCTATCCGCGCAGGCCCGCCAGTACCGGTCGGCCGGAACTTGAGGTTGGCGGCGAGTACCAGTGGCGCAGGGGCGGAGCGGCGCACCTGTTCAGCCCTGAGGCCATCTTCCTGCTGCAGCACTCGGCCAGAACCGGCCAGGCTGAGGTCTTCCGCGCGTACACCAGGGAGATTGACGAGCAGTCCGCGCGGCTGATGACCTTGCGCGGCCTGCTCGCGATCCGCGGCATCGACGAAGCGGGCCCGCACCTGCCGGTCCCGCTGGACGAGGTCGAACCGGTCAGCGAGATCGTCAAGAGGTTCGTGACGGGAGCCATGTCGTACGGCTCCCTGTCGGCCGAGGCACACGAGACCCTGGCGATCGCGATGAACAGGCTCGGCGGCAGGTCCAACTCGGGCGAGGGCGGCGAGGACTCCGACCGCTATTTGGCCGACGCCAGCGGCGACCTGCGCCGCTCGGCCATCAAGCAGGTCGCGAGCGGCCGGTTCGGCGTCACGAGCGAGTACCTGGTCAACGCCGACGACCTGCAGATCAAGATGGCGCAGGGTGCCAAACCGGGCGAGGGCGGCCAGCTTCCCGCCCACAAGGTGTACCCGTGGATCGCCAAGACGAGGCACTCGACGCCCGGGGTCGGACTGATCTCGCCGCCGCCGCACCATGACATCTACTCGATCGAGGATCTGGCGCAGCTGATCAGCGACCTGAAGAACGCGAATCCCGCGGCCAGGGTCAGCGTGAAGCTGGTCGCTGAGGTAGGCGTCGGCACAATCGCCGCAGGCGTCGCGAAAGCGCACTCCGACGTCGTGCTGATCTCCGGCCACGACGGCGGCACCGGCGCATCGCCGCTGACCAGCATCAAGCGTGCAGGAGCGCCGTGGGAGCTGGGCCTCGCAGAGACGCAGCAGACTCTGCTCCGCAACGGCCTGCGTGACCGGGTCGTCGTCCAGGTCGATGGCCAGCTGAAGACCGGCAGGGACGTGATCATCGCTGCGCTGCTCGGCGCCGAGGAGTTCGGCTTCGCGACCGCCCCGCTCGTAAGCGTGGGCTGCGTGATGATGCGCGCCTGCCACAATGACACCTGCCCGGTCGGGGTCGCCACCCAGAATCCGGAGCTCAGGCAGCGGTTCGCCGGACGGCCAGAGCAGGTGGTCAACTTCATGGAGTTCGTCGCCGCTCAGGTCCGCGAGTACCTGGCCAAGCTGGGCTTCCGCACGCTGGCCGAGGCGGTCGGCCAGGCCGAGCGGCTGACTGCCCGTGCTTGGCAGCCCGCCGCCCCGGCGCGCCGGAAGGCGTCGTTCCTTGACCTGGCGCCGTTGCTGCATGTTCCCGACCTGCCGCCCGGCACGGCCAGGCGCAAGACGACCAGCCAGGCCAACCACCTGCACCTGGCCCTGGACAACACGCTGATCCAGCTGGCGGAGGGCGCCCTGGCCGATGGCAGCCCGGTTCGCCTTGACCTGCCCGTCAGGAACGTGAACCGGGCGGTCGGCACCATGCTCGGCTCGGCGGTCACAGCACGCTGGGGCGGCGCGGGCCTCCCGGCCGACACGATCATGGTCGGGCTCCGCGGTTCGGCCGGCCAGTCGCTTGGCGCATTCCTGCCAAGCGGCATCACGATCAGGCTCAGCGGCGACGCCAACGACTACGTCGGCAAGGGGCTGTCCGGCGGCCGCGTGATCGTTGTGCCTGACCCCGTCGCCGCGTTCGCGGCGCACGAGCAAGTCATCGCCGGCAACGTGATCGGATACGGCGCCACCGGCGGCGAGCTGTTCCTGCGCGGCGCGGTCGGCGAGCGGTTCTGCGTGCGCAACTCCGGTGCTACCGCGGTCGCCGAGGGCACAGGCGATCACGGCTGCGAGTACATGACCGGCGGGCGGGTGGTGGTTCTCGGGCCGGTGGGCAGGAACTTCGCCGCGGGCATGTCGGGCGGGATCGCCTACCTGCTTGATCCGGACCCCGCGCTGATCAACGCCGAGATGGTGGACATCGAGCCGGTCGGCGCTGCCGACGCCGACTACCTGGCCGGGTTGCTGAGCCGGTACCAGGCTGAGACAGCCTCGCCTGTCGCGGCCGGGCTGCTTGAGGACTGGCCGGCCGCGCTGCCGCGGCTCTGCCGGGTGATGCCGAGGGACTTTAAGCGCGTGCTTGCCGCGACGCAACGGGCCAGGCGCGATGGCCAGGACGTGGGCGCGGCCGTGATGGCCGCGGCGCGCACCTAGCACGGCCAGCGAGGAGGCCAGATGGCAGACCCGACCGGGTTCTTGACCACACCGAGGCAGACCGCGGCCAGGCGCCCGGTCGATGTCAGGATCACCGACTGGCGCGAGGTCTACGCCGCCATGCGCCATCGTGACACGCAGCGGCAGGCGGGCCGCTGCATGGACTGCGGGGTCCCGTTCTGCCACGGCGGCTGCCCGCTCGGGAACCTGATCCCCGAGTGGAACGACCTGGTCTGGCGGCAGCACTGGCAGGACGCTGTCGCGCGGTTGCACGCGACGAACAACTTCCCCGAGTTCACCGGTCTGCTGTGCCCGGCTCCCTGCGAATCTGCCTGCGTTCTCGGGATCAATGCAAACCCGGTCGCGATCAAGCAGGTCGAGATCGCGCTGATCGACCGCGCCTGGGCCGAAGGCTGGGTCGCCAGCCAGCCGCCAGGACCGATCGCGAGGGCGGCCGGGCAGCGGGTCGCGGTGGTGGGCTCAGGTCCGGCCGGGCTGGCCGCCGCGCAACAGCTGACGAGGGCCGGCCACGCGGTAACCGTGTTCGAGCGGGACGACCGGCCCGGGGGCCTGCTCAGGTACGGAATCCCCGAGTTCAAGATGGAGAAGTGGCGCCTTGACCGCCGGCTCGACCAGATGCGCGGTGAGGGCACGGCCTTCGAGTGCGGGGTGGAGGCCGGAGTCGATGTCAGCGCCGCCGACCTGCGCCG
>DASWGE010000192.1:0-2667 GCA_036393895.1 Streptosporangiaceae bacterium
GCCTGGGCATGGGGCCTGCTGAACTGGCAGACCGTCCTGATCGGAATCGCGTTCTACCTGTTCTCCGGGCTGGGGATCGCGATGGGCTTCCACCGCTACTTCACCCATGGGTCCTTCAAGTCGACCAGGGCATTCAAGATCGCCCTCGGGGTGGCGGGCTCGATGGCGATCGAGGGTCCGATTCTGGACTGGGTGTCCGACCACCGCAGGCACCACAAATACAGCGACAAGGAGGGCGATCCGCACTCGCCCTGGCGGTTCGGCGACGACTGGAAGGCGCTAACCAAGGGCATGGCCTGGGCGCACATGGGCTGGCTGTTCGACCGCAACATCACCTCGCACAAGAAGTTCTCCCCTGACTGGCTGGCCGACCGCGACATCGTGGCCGTACACAAGTTCTTCGGCCCGCTGGTTGCCGCAACTCTGCTGCTCCCCGCCCTGATCGGCGGCCTGTGGACGATGTCGTGGCAGGGTGCCCTGATCGCGTTCTTCTGGGCCAGCCTGGTCCGGGTCTCGTTCCTGCATCACGTCACCTGGTCGATCAACTCGATCTGCCACACCTTCGGCAAGCGCGAGTTCGAGGCCAGGGACAAGTCGAAGAACGTGGCCTGGCTGGCCGTGCTGTCGTTCGGCGAGTCATGGCACAACCTGCACCATGCCGACCCGACCTGCGCGCGGCATGGCGTGTTCAAGGGCCAGATCGACATCGCCGCGCGCACCATCTGGATAGCCGAGAAACTCGGCTGGGTACGGGACGTCCGGTGGCCGGATGAGGCCAGGCTGACCGGCAAGAAGGTGGGCACCGTCCGCGAGCTCGGCTCCATGACCCGGCGCCCGGTGGGCGCACCGATTAACTCCTAGCAACCAGGTCGCTGCATGATGGGGCAGTGACCAGCCAACCCCCGGTGTCCGGCCGTAAGCGAATGACCGGCAAGGAGCGGCGCGAGCAGCTCCTTGACATCGGCCGGCGCCTCTTCGCCAAGCGCGGCCTGGACGGCACCTCGATCGAGGAGATCGCCGCCCAGGCCGGAGTATCTAAACCGGTCGTCTACGAGCATTTCGGCGGGAAGGAGGGCCTCTACGCCGTCGTCGTCGACCGCGAGGTCGACCGGTTCCTGTCCATGGCCACCGAGGTGCTCCAGGGCGAGGACACCATGGAGAAGTTCGAGGCCGCCGCCGTCGCGCTGCTGCGCTACATCGAAGACAATAGCGACGGCTTCCGCATTCTGGTACGCGACTCGCACCCCGCATCGGGTTCCGGCACCTTCGCGAGCCTGATCAGCGACATCGCCAGCCAGGTCGAGTACATCCTGGCCGATGTCCTGAAGGCCAGGGGTTACGACCCGAAACTCGCGCCGGTGTACTCGCAGATGCTGGTGGGCATGGTTGCGTTCGCCGGCCAGTGGTGGCTCGACGTGCGCAAGCCCAAGCTGGAAGAGATGGCGGCGCACCTAGTCAACTTGGCCTGGAACGGCCTGTCCCAGCTGGACCCCAAGCCGAAGATCCCGCCGGAAGCGCTAAAGCGGCTGAGCGACAAGAAGCCCTGATCAGTGGCGGCGCCCCCGGTCACCGCTCGCGGTGAGCCACGACGAACACGCGGCGGAACGGCAGCACGGTGCCATACGGCTGCCGCGGATAATGCTCCCGCAGCAGCGCCCCGTAGTCGGCCATGAACTCTGCTGCGTCATTAGCGCTGAGGGCTGCGATCACGGGCCGCAGGCCCGTGCCCTGATACCAGCGGAGCACCGGGTCATCGCCGTCGAGCACGTGCAGGTACGTGGTCTCCCACGCGTCGACGGCGCAACCCTCTCGCGCCAGCAGGTCCAGGTATTCCGCCGGATCCGCGGCTTGCCTGTTGAATGCCACGTCCTGCAGCGACGAGCGCCACCGGGCGGTGCCAGCCAGCTGACGCAGCAGCGCATGGGTCGGCTGCTCGAAGTTGCCAGGTACCGCGAAAGCAAGCCAGCCGCCGGCGGAGAGCTGACTGACCCACAGCGGCAGCAGCTTCTCGTGCTCGGATATCCATTGCAACAGCGCGTTGGACACGATGACGTCGACAGGGCGGGCAGGCTCCCAATCGGTGACGTCGGCCAGTTCAAAGCGCAGACGCTGCCTCGAGTCCGCGGGCAGGCGCGCCCGAATCGTCTCGGCCGCCTCGATCATCTCCGCTGAGCTGTCGATTCCGAGCACGTCGGCCGACGGCCACCTGCTGCACAGGTCGGCAGTCAGCTCGCCCGGGCCGCAGCCCAGGTCCACGACGCCTGCGGGCTCGGCGGCGCCGATCCGGCTGATGAGCTCGTAGAAGGGCCGGGAGCGTTCCGCCCCGAACTGCCGGTACCTACCGGGGTCCCACATGACACAGTTCCCCCTAGCCAGATGTATCTTGACGTCGAGATTCTTTACCCAGTTGTACGTGCGTTAACTCTCGATGTCAAGAGATATGCTGCTCGGGTGGAGACGACAGCAGCCGACGCCAGGCCGCGGGACGAGGTCGATGATCTCGTCGCTGGCTGGCGCGCTGAGCGGCCGGACCTGGACCTGGAGCCGCTGCAGGTTCTAAGCCGGGTGTCCCGGCTCGCCAGGCACCTGGACCGAGCCAGGCGGACGGCCTTCGCGGCCCATGGCCTCGAAGTATGGGAATTCGACGTGCTGTCAGCGCTGCGCCGG
>DASWGE010000193.1:0-3245 GCA_036393895.1 Streptosporangiaceae bacterium
TGATGAGTACCACAACAACCGGGGCGGCCACATCAGGATCTTCACGCGGCGCGAGCTCGTGACCAAGCTCACGCGGTCTGGCCTGACGGTCACCGGGCAGCACCATGCCCATAGCTTGCACTCGCCGTACTGGTGGGTTAAATGCGCCGTCGGCGTGCGCAACGATGATCATCCGCTAGCCAGCGCCTTCCATCGACTACTCGTCTGGGACATCATGCGCAAGCCAGCCGTCACCCGGATCGCCGATCAGGCCCTGAACCCGCTGATCGGCAAGAGCCTTGTCGTATACGCCGATAAGCATGCTGCAGCCTGACAGCTCGCAGCGGTCCCGCGCGGCCGCCTGGATTCCGGAGGTCGCCGGCATCCTCACCGCCGATCAGATCATCAGCACGGGTCGCGCCATCACCGCGGTCCAGCAGCCTGACGGTTCCATCGGCTGGCCCGACGGCCACGTCGACGCCTGGAATCACGTCGAGTGCGCGATGGCGCTGAGCGTCTGCGGGCTGCGGGACGCGTGCCGCGACGCCTATGAGTGGCTGCGGGTGACCCAGCGCGCCGACGGCTCGTGGCGGAAGCAGATGCCAGCGGGCCAGACCGACCTGACGACGGAGAGCAACCACGCGGCCTACTGCGCCGTCGGCGTCTGGCATGAGCTGCTGGTCAGCCGCGACGAGGGGTTCGCCCAGCGAATGTGGCCGACGGTCAGGTCCGCCATCGACTTCGTGCTCGGGCTGCAGAGGCCGCGCGGGGAGATCATCTGGCGGCGCGGTGCGGACGGGACCCCGGACAGCTACGCCCTGCTTGCGGGCAGCTCGAGCATGTACTCGAGCCTGCGCTGCGCGATCATGCTGGCCGAGTACCTAGCCGAGCCGCAGCCGGACTGGGAACTTGCCGCGGATCTGCTGGCTCATGCCGTGGCCGCGCACCCGGAGGCCTTCGCCGACAAGAGCCGGTTCTCGATGGACTGGTATTACCCCGTCCTTGGCGGGCCGGTTCGCGGCGAAGCGGCGAAATTTCACCTGGGCAAGGGCTGGGACGCCTACGTGGTGCCGGAACTCGGCGTGCGCTGCGTGCACGACCAGCCGTGGGTGACGGCAGCCGAGACGGCCGAGCTCGCGATCGCGCTCGACGCGATCGGCGACGGAGCAGGCGCGCTTGACCTGCTCGATCAGATACAGCTGCTCCGCGATCCGAGCGGCGCCTACTGGACCGGCTGGCAGTTCGCGACGCAGCGGCACTACCCGGACGAGCAGAGCAGCTACACGTCGGCCGCGATCGTGCTCGCCGCCGACGCGCTCTGCGGCGCGACCGCCGGCTCTTCGCTCTTCCGCGACGTCGGCGCCGACCCGGCCGGGATCATGCGCGCAGGAGACACCGCCTGCGGCTGCGATCCCCGTGACGATGCCCCCGACGGCATCCCCGACCTGGTCTAGCCCCGCATCGCGCGGCCTCCGTGGCCACACCAGCAACACTCGCCGCACCAGCCGCGCCCGCACCACAGCAGCCGCGCCCGCACCACGCCAGCCGCGCCCGCACCACGCCAGCGGCGCCCGTCCCCGCCACAATTCAACAGCTATGGCCCATCAACTGTGTTCTTTGAACGTCCGTGAGCCATCGCTGTTGAATCGGGTGCGGACGAAATTGCTTTGCCCAGCGGCGCTGTCCGCCTTCACAATCGGCCGGTGAGCTCACATCCGGAATTCGACTGGCGGCCGCTCGACCGGGGCCAGGTTCGCGCATGGGCGAACCTGATGGCCGCCATGGAGCCCGTCGATCACCAAGATGAGCATCTCGGGGAGGAAGACCTGGCTGAGGAGTTCGATGATCCGGAGGCCGACTACGCCCGCGGGTCCGTCGCCATGTACTGCGGCCACACCATGATCGGATTTAGCGTCCTGAGCCCGCGCACAGCGGCCGAACCGGTGCACGAGATGGGGCTCGACGGCGGCGTGCACCCGGCCTACCGGGGCCGCGGCATCGGATCGGAGTTGCTTGGGTGGGCCGAGCAGGCAGCAAGACCGCTGCATGCCCGGCGATTCCCCGGAAGGCCGCTGTCGCTCGAAGGCCATTGCCTGGCCAGGAACGACGGTGCGGTTGCGCTGTTCTCGGCGCATGGCTACGCGCCGGCGCGCTGGTTTCTGCGGATGAGCTGCGAATTGACCCCCGACCTTCCCGCGGCGCAAGTCCCTGCCGGAATCCAGGTAGTCGGTTTCACACCGGACCGATCCGATGACGCCCGGCTGGTTCGCGACGATGCGTTCCGCGACCACTGGGGGTCGACCAAGAATACGGATGAGACCTGGGCGCACTTCGTCGGGTACGGGGCGTTCCGGCCTGCCTACAGCTTCTTGGCGTACGAGGGCAGCGAACCGCTCGGCGTCATCGTGAGCCACGAGTACGACTCCTATACCAGAGCCACCGGCAGGCGCGAGCTCTACATTCCGACAGTCGGTACCCGCCGGGCGGGGCGCAACCGCGGGATCGCTACTGCCCTGCTGAGCCACACCCTGCGTGCGGCCAGGGCCGACGGCCTGGTCAGTGCGACGCTCGACGTTGATGCCGACTCACCGACCGGGGCGGTCGGCCTGTATCAGCGGGCCGGCTTCGTACTGCAGGACACCTGGATCGCGCAGGTCAAGCGGCTGATTGGCTAAGGCGCTAGCCGATGCCGGCACCAATCCGCTCGAGTACCCGCAGCGAGCCGTGGACGCCGACCTCCTTGAAGGCGCCGGATGCCAGCGCGCGCAAATAGACCCGGTACGGGGCCTGACCGCCGTCCGCCGGGTCGGCAAAGACATCGTGAATGGCGAGCGCGCCGCCGTGGCTGATCCGCGGCGCCCAGCCTTCGTAGTCAGCCGTGGCGGCTGCGTCGGTATGACCACCGTCGATGAACAGCATGCCGAGGGGCTCGTGCCAGAGCTTCGCCACGGTCGCCGACCGGCCCACAATCGCGATCACGTGCTCCTCAAGTCCGCTCGCGGCGAGCGTGGACCGGAACCACGGCAGCGTGTCGAGCAGCCCGCGAGCAGCATCGACCAATTCGGCGTCGTGATACTCCCAGCCGGGCTGGTTCTCTTCTGAGCCGCGGTGATGGTCGACGGTGAGCACCACCTGGCCGGTCTGTTCCGCCGCCGCGGCCAGGTAGATGGTGGACTTGCCGCAGTAGGTGCCGACCTCAGCGATCGGCCCGACGTGGGCATACGCGGCAGCGGAGGCGAAGAGCGCCTCGCCCTCGGCCGCAGGCA
>DASWGE010000194.1:0-14145 GCA_036393895.1 Streptosporangiaceae bacterium
ATGTCCAGCTCCGTGAACTCCACCGCGTCCTTGCGTGCGGTCTTGATCGTCTGGCAGATGCCGAACTCGTCGACCAGCCGGACGATGATCGCGCCCTCCGACCCGTAGATCCGGGCCTCGATTCCCGGGTAGTTCCCGACGGTGACATAAGAGGACTGGATCGAGGCCAGCGCCCCGGATGAGAACTCGGCGATCCACATGTCACCGTCATCGATGTTGACCCTGGTCATCTGGCCGGTGTCGCGGACCATGCGGACCGGCACGAAGTTGCGCATGGTGCCCACGACAGCCTGCAGCGGCGCGCCGACCCACCAGTGCATGATGTCGATGACGGGGGCGCCGTAGCCCTCGATCGACGACACGGCGATCTCGGCCGGATCCGCGTCCTGGTCGACCTGGCGCAGCGGCGTCGCCGGGTCGATCCACTGGCTGTTCTGCTCGAAGCCGTTGAACATAAAAGGCTCGCCGACGAAGCCGGCGTCGATCAGCTCCCTGGCGAACCGCGTCGCCGGAGCGTAGCGGAAGGTGAAGCCGACCTTTGTCTTCAGGCCCTTCGCCGTCGCGAGCTCGGCGGCCTGCCTGGTCTCGCGGTAGTCGGGGTGAACCGGCTTCTCGCACAGGACGTGCTTGCCTGCCTGCAGCGCGTCCCAGGAGATCTCGAAGTGCGGCCGGTTGCCGGTGACCACATCGATGACATCGATGTCCGGATCATCGAGCAGGTCGCGGTAGTCCTGCACCGCCCGGGGCACGCCAAACCTGGCGGCCGCGCTGGCCAGGGCGTCCGGGTCGGTGTCGGCGACCGCTACCACCTCGGCCCTGCTGTCGCGCTCCCAGCCGGGCAGGTGAGCGCGCTGCGCCCAGCTTCCCGTGCCCACCACGGCGACACGCAGCCTGCTAGCGGCCATCAGCTTGTCCCGCCTTCCCGCGTCATTGCCTGGCCTCAGTACCCGGCTTGCGTGTCGAACACGTTGCGCAGCGGCTCCCCGGCGAGCCAGCGCCCGATGTTGTCGATGAACAAATCCGTCAGCAGCCGGTTCTCGGCGGCCACCGTCGATGCCGAGTGCGGCGAGATGATCAAGTTGTCCATCGCCCACAGCGGCGAATCGGAGGGCAGCGGCTCGGTCTCGAACACGTCCAGGCACGCGCCGCCGAGCCGCCCCGCTGCCAGGGCGCCGATCAAGGCGCTCTCGTCAACCACCTGGCCGCGGGACAGGTTCACCAGCACGGATCCTGGCCGGAGCAGGGCAAGCTCGCGGCTGCTGATCAGGTGATGCGTCCGCGCGGTCAGCGGGCAGGCCAGGATCACCGCGTCGACCGATCCGAGCACGTCGCTGATCCGCGAGTCAGGCACGTACTGCGAGACCCCTGGTACCTGGTAGCTGCGCCCCGGCCGCCCGGCCCCGCACACTTCCACGCCGACGGCGGCCAGCACCCTGGCGACCTCACGCCCGACGCCGCCAAGCCCGACCAGCAGGACGCGCGATCCGCGCAGCAGCGTCATCGCATGCCGCTCCCAGTGCCTGGCCGCCTGATCGCGCGCCAGCCTCGGCATGCCCTTGACGAAATGGAGCAGCCCGAGCAGCGCGAACTCCGCCAGCGGGGCGCCGTGCACGCCTGCGGCCGTGGTGAAGACGATCGAGGTCTTCACCAGGCCGGTCCGGTTGAGCAGGCCGCCGATCCCAGCGCTCGTGCCCTGGATCCAGCGCAGCCGCGGGCAGTTGATGTCGATCTGGTCCGGCGCCTGCCAGTCGAAGTCGAAGCTGATGTCGGCAGCCGTGCGCAGGGCCGCCCACCTGGCCAGCGCCGTCGCGTCCAAGTCCGGCGGCGTGCCCGTGTGATCGCACGGATAACGCGGCACGGGCAGCAGCTCGGGCTCGTAAAGCAGATTGACCCGCGGATCGGCGGCCGAGATCCGGCTCGCGTGCTCGGCCTCTAGCGGGGAGGCGATGAGCACGTTCAGGGCGGCTGTCATCCTTTGCTTCTCCGGTCGTCGGGCCTGCGGCTGGCCGGGCCTCCGCCTAATTGTCGACAGTCAACCAGTACCTTAACGGACGGCGGCAGTCAAGACCGGCTGAGGCGGGCGAGGCTCCTTCTACCTGGGTGTATGTGCTTGTAACAGTTCGGAGTAACAGTTCGGACCACAGCGATTGGCAGGCTATTGACGCTGCCCGGGCAAATCTTTACATTAGTGACACGCTGTCGACAATCGACGAAGACGATTGAGTGGGTGCGTCATGTTGCGAGCTACCTGGCCCCGAACTCCCGGCCTTCGAACACTGAGCCTCGCCGCGATCACGATGGCCATGGCAGCAGCCGGGTGCTCGAGTGGCGGCTCCGGCACCACGCCGGGCTCGACCGCGGGCAGCAGCACCCTCGTGATCGCCAACGCGGTCAGGATTGACACGCTCGACCCAGAGGCGAACTCTGTCAACGAGTCGATCTGGATGGACCAGAACCTGTACAGCAGGCTGCTCCAGCCCAATCCGACCGGCACTGGCCTAGTACCCGACCTGGCCACCTCGTGGGATATCAGCAAGGACGGGCTGACCTACACGTTCCACCTGCGCGACGCGAAGTTCTCCGACGGCTCGCCGCTGACGGCCACCGACGTCGTCTTCTCGATCGAGCGGTCACGCGCGTACAAGGGCGGCTGGGGCTTCTTGCTCACGCCGGTGAAGACGATCACGGCGCCCGACCCGCACACCGTCGTCGTCACGCTTTCGACCAAGCACGCCCCCTTGCTGGCCGACCTGGCCATGTACGCGTACTCGATCGTGCCGAAGAAGCTGGTACAGGCTCAGGGCAAGGCGTTCTTCCAGCACCCGGTCGGCAGCGGGCCGTTCTATGTCACGTCCTACAAGCCCGACAGCGAGGTCGACCTGGCGCGCAACCCGCACTTCTACGGCACCAGGCCCAAGATCAGCAACGTGCACGTCCTGATCGTGCCCGACGACAACAGCCGGGTGCTCATGCTGCAGAGCAAGAAGGCGGACATCATTGAGAACCCGCCTGGCAACCTGATCAGCCAGATCAACAGCACCCCGGGGCTGCACGTGGAACTGTTCCCGTCCACCAGGGTTGACTTCATCCAGCTCGACGAGCATTTCGGCCCGTTCAAGAAACTCGCCGTCCGGCAGGCGCTGAACTACGCCATCGACCGCAAGACCCTGGTCAAGCTGGCTTACCAGGGGAACGCCATCCCCGGCGCCTCGTTCATGCCGTACAAGATGCAGTATTACAACTCCGCGATCACGCCGTACCCGTACGACCCGGCCAAGGCGAAGAAGCTGCTGGCCTCCGCCGGCTACCCGCACGGGTTCAAGACGTTCCTGATCACGGTCAGCGGCGACGTGGCCGGCCAGGCCGAGGCCGTCGTCGTGAAGTCCGAGCTCGCGAAGGTCGGGATCACCGTCGCGATCCAGTCCTACGAGCTGCTCACCGCGTACGCGAAAGAGGATGGCGGGCACTCGCAGATGGGCGAGCGGTACTGGACCAACGACATCATCGACCCCGACGAGGTCGCGACGTTCGGCGCCGACTGCAAGGGCGGTGCCAACGCCTTCAACAGCTACTGGTGCAGCAGCCTGGCCAGCAAGCTGGTGAATCAGGCCAGGCTCGAGCTGAACCCGGCAAAGCGGCAGGCCCTTTACAGCCAGGTCCAGCAGATCGTCTACCAGCAGTCGCCGTTCGTGGTCACCGACTACAGCCCGTACCGGTACGCGGTCGGCAACTGGGTGAAGGGCTTCCACGTCACCCCGCTCGGCAACTATGACCTCTCGCTCGAGACCCTGACAGTCGGCCAGCACTAGCTCAGCTACACGCCATGGGAGGTCTGCGGTGAGCCGCTTCGGCACGCTCCCCCGCAGGCTCGTGCACCTGGTGATGATCGGATTCGGCATCACCCTGGTCACCTTCTTCCTGCTGCGACTCATTCCCGGTGACCCGGCACTGGCGATCCTGGGCAGCAGCTATACACACGAGCGGGCCACGGCGATCGATCTGGCGCTCGGCCTCAACAAGCCGATCTGGACGCAGTACGCCCTGTTCATGGGCCGGCTGTTCCGCGGCAACCTCGGCTATTCCTTCTTCTACAATCAGCCCGCCACGACCGTGATCGCGGCACACCTGGGGCCCACGATCTTCCTCGTGATCTACAGCGCCGTGCTGGCCGCGGCGATCTCGCTGCCGCTGGGCTTCATCTCGGGGTTGCGCCGGGGCGGCATCGTCGACCAGGCAAGCCGGGTGTTCTTCACGGTCAGCTTCGCCATGCCGGCGTTCTGGCTCGGGATCATCATGCTGATCGTGTTCAGCGTGCACCTGCACGCCTTCCCGATCAGCGGCTTCGGCTCAGGATTCGCCGGGCATCTGTATTACCTTTTCCTGCCCGCCCTGACCATCGCGGTGGGTTTCTCCACTGTGCTAGTTCGCAGCCTGCGCGCGGCCACGATCGCCGTCTTGCAGGCCGAGTTCGTCGACACGGCCAGGATGAAGGGCATCTCGACGGCCAAGGTCCTGCGGCGGCACGTGTTCCGCAACGCCGTCCTCGCCGTGATCGCGGTCTTCGGTGTCAACCTGGCCTACCTGATCAGCGGCACGGTTCTGGTTGAGAACGTCTTCTCGCTGCCAGGCCTCGGCTCGCTGCTCGTCAACTCAGTGTCGTACCGGGATTACCCGGTCGTGCAGGGCGTCACCTTGCTGTTCGCCCTGCTGATCGTCCTGATCAACCTGCTGTCGGATGTGACGCAGGCCGCGCTCGACCCCCGGGTCGGCCAGGAGATCGGCGAATGAGCGAGGCCTGGGCGACCAGCCCGTCGCATGGCCTGCTCCGGGTCGCCGAGCGCGCGGCCAAGCGGAGCCGCAGCACCGGCCGCCGCAGGATGGTGCTGATCTGCGGCCTGGCCATGCTCGGCATCGCGATCGTCGTGATCTTGTTCGCTCCCCTGCTGGCCAGCAGGTCACCGACCGCCATCGACGTGCTGCACCCGCTCGCCCCGCCGCTGACACCCGGCCATCTGCTCGGCACCGACCAGTACGGCAGGGACACCCTGGCCCGCATCCTGTACGGCGGGCGGATCGATCTGGCCATCGCGTTCGGCGCGACCAGCGTCACGCTCGTATTCGGAACGCTGGTCGGGCTGATCGCCGGCTTTTTCGGCGGCTGGCTGGACAGCCTGCTGATGCGGATAGTGGACCTCTTCTTCGCGTTCCCCTTCCTCGTCCTGATCATCGCGATCATCGCGATGCTCGGCCCGAGCATCTTCAACATGTTCGTGGCCATCTGGATCACCAGCTGGGTCAGCTACGCCAGGATCATGCGCGCCCAGACCGTGGTCGCCAAGAAGCAGCAGTACGTGCTGGCGGCGCGGACGCTCGGATACAGCCGGACCCGCGTGATGCTGCGGCACATCCTGCCGAACACGGCGTCCGCGGTGATCATCTTCTCGATGGTCGACGCGGTGGGCAACATCATCCTGGCCGCTTCCCTTGGCTTCCTCGGCCTGGGCGCGCAGCCGCCAACGCCGGAGTGGGGAACGATGATCTCCGACGGCCAGGCCTACATCCTGTCGTCATCCTGGTGGCTCGCCACCATGCCAGGGCTGGCGATCGTGTTCGTCGGCGTCGCGTTCAGCCTCATCGGCGACGGGCTCGCTGACGTGCTGCGGCCTGGCGAGCGGTGAGCGCCGTGGCCGAATCGCTAGCCGAGCTGGCGGTCGAGCCGCTGCTCACCGTCGAAGACCTGCACACCTACCTCGCCACCGGTCAGGGCGTTGTGCGCGCGGTCGACGGGGTGTCGTTCACGGTCGGCCAGGCTGAGGTACTCGGCATTGTCGGCGAGAGCGGCTGCGGCAAGACGGTCACGTGCCGAACGATCATGGGCCTGATGCCGCGCCGCACCGCGTTCAGCAGCGGCCAGGTCATCTATCACCCCAACGGGGGCGGCAGCCTCCTCGATCTGCCGCAGAGCGAGCTGCAGAAGCTGCGCGGTGCCCACCTGGCAATGATCTTCCAGGATCCGATGACGGCGCTGAATCCTGTCCGCAGCATCGGCGATCAGCTGATCGAGGCGGTCACCGCGCACGCCAGCCTGAGCCGCGCTGAGGCCCGCGACCGGGCGATCGGGCTGCTGATCAGGGTGGGCATCCCGGCTCCTGAGCGGCGGATGCGCGACTACCCCTTCCAATTCAGCGGCGGCATGCTGCAGCGCGCACTGATCGCGATCGCGCTCGCCTCATCGCCGCGGCTGCTGCTGGCCGACGAGCCGACCACCTCGCTCGACGTAATCATCCAGGACCAGATCCTGAGCCTGCTTCTCGAACTGCAGCTGGACACCGGGATGAGCATGATCCTGGTCAGCCACGACCTCGCTGTGATCACCGAGGTGTGCGACCACGTGATCGTCATGTACGCAGGTCAGGTCGTTGAGGAGGGCGAGGTCGCCACGATCATCACGGCGCCGTCGCATCCTTACACGAAAGCGCTGCTCGAGGCGCTGCCGCAGGCCGACCAGCGCGGCCCGCTCCGCAGCATTCCCGGAGCGCCGCCGAGCCTGATCGACACTCCGGCCGGATGCCGGTTCGCGCCCCGCTGTCCGCTGGCGCTGCCGGAGTGCGCCAGCTGGGTTACTGAGCTAGTCCAGGCCGAAGGGGCGGGGAGCCGTGGGCACCGGACCCGCTGCTGGCGGCATCACGAAGTCGGAAAGGTCGGCGCATGGCGGGCAAGCGACTCGGCGTAGGCGTCATCGGCGCTGGCCGGTGGGCCAACTGGGCGCACCTGCCCGGCTGGTCGCGAGACGAGCGGTGCGAGGTAGTAGCCATCTGCGACCGCGAAGCCGGTCGGGCCGGCGCCGCCGCGCGGGAATTCGGGGTGCCGGTGGTCACCGGCGACTACCGCGAGCTGCTCAAGCGGGACGACATCGACATCATCGACGTCGTGACCGGGGACTCCGAGCACTTCGAGATCAACGTAGCCGCCATCGAGGCAGGCAAGCACGTGCTCAGCGAGAAGCCTGTCGCGCACGATTTCCGCGACGTGCGGCGAGTGGCCGATCTGGCCGCGAGCAAGGGCCTGAAAACCAAGGTCGGCTTCACGTTCAGGTACAGCCCGGCGGTGCGGTACCTCAAGAACATGATCGACAACGGCAGCATCGGCACCCCGTTCATCTACAACGCCTACGAGCAGAATTCCCAGTGGCTGAACCCTGCGACTCCGCTGCGCAGCGGCGAGCGGGCTGGCGGGGACAGGCCGCTCCAGGTCGCCTCGCTCGAGGGCTACGGCGCTCCGGTGATCGACATCGGGCACTGGTTCATGGGCTCGGATCTGACCGCCGTCGTCGGCGTGCTCAGGAACTTCGTCCCCGAGCGCGTGCTCGCCAGTACCGGGGCCATGGCGCGGGTGAACATCGACGACGGCGATATCTTCATTGGCGAGTTCGCCAGCGGCGCGATTTGCTCGGTGCAGAGCAGCTTCGTCACCGTGGGCAACTACCCGGGCATCGAGGTGCGCGTCTACGGCTCCGAGGGCGCCGCCATCGCCCGGCTGGTCGAGGAGTTCGGTATCTGCGAGACCCTGAAGGTCGCCAGGCCCGATGACGTCGAGTTCCGAGAGGTGCCGGTGCCGGAGAGCTATTACCCGCCCGGCGGCAGCCCGCGAGAATCCTGGCGCACGCTGTACTACGCCAACCTGACCGCGAACTTCGCCAGCGAGGTGCTCGGCGAGATAGCGGGCAACGAGGGCAACTTCCATGACGGGCTGTGGGTGCAGGAGGTTGTGAACGCCGTGGAGATCTCCCATCACGAACGACGGTGGGTCAGCCTGCCGCTGGGGACGGCGGGCTCATGACCGCGGCGGTCAGCCCCCGCTGGGGCATCATCGGCACGGCCAACATCGCCCGCGCGGCCTTCCTGCCCGCGCTGCGCGCCGCCGGCGGCATCCCGGCCGCGGTCGCCGGGCGGGACCTGGCGAGGGCCGGGCAATACGCGCGCGAGCACGGCATCGACCGGGCCGTGGCTGGCTACCAGAACCTGATCGACGACCCGGCCATCGATGCGGTCTACGTCGCGCTGCCGAACTCACTGCACGCGGAATGGGCCATCCGCGCGCTCGAGGCGGGTAAGCCGGTGCTCTGTGAAAAGCCGCTCTGCGGCGTGCTCGCAGACACCGAGCGGGTGCTTGACGTGGCGCGGCGGACCGGGACTCTGCTCTGGGAGGCCTTCGTCTTTCCGTTCAACGAGCAGATGGACCGGATCAGGTCCCTGGTCTCCGGCGGCGCGATCGGCGAGCTGCGCGAGATCCAGTCCGATTTTCATTTCCTGGTCAGCCGCCCAGGCAACATCAGGTTGTCGGCCGAGCTCGAGGGCGGCGCGCTGCGCGACGTGGGCTGCTATCCGGTCAGGCTCGCGCAGGAGTTCTTCGGCGAGCACGCCACCGCGTGGGCAGCCTGCGAACGGGGCGGGGCGGGCATCGACATCGAGACCTGGGGCACTCTCGGCTACGCAGACGGGCGGCGGCTTCTCCTTTCTTGCGGACTGCGCCGTGCCTACGACACGTTCTCCCGGCTGCTCGGTACCACCGGGCAGATCCACGTCAGCAATCCGTTCCACCCCGGCCCCGATGACCAGGTCACGCTCTACCCGGCCCGCGGCGAGGAGACGTATTGGCAGGCGGCAGCAGCCGAGCCGAGCTTCACGGCCGCCATCAGGCACATCGACGCCGTTATCGCCGAAACCGAGCAGCCGCGGCTGCTGGCGGTCGAGACGTCCCTGGTTACCGCGCGGGCACTGCACGACCTTGCTGCCTGCTGGGACGCCTAATCGCTGAGGCTGATCCCCTTCGGCAGCCAGTTCAGCCAGCGCGGCAGGTACCAGCTGCGGTCGCCGAGCAGCGCCAGCGCCGCGGGCACGCAGATGCCGCGTACCACAGTCGCGTCGATGAAGACGGCGAACGCCAGCCCGACGCCGATCATCTTCAGGTCGATCGTGGACAGCGAAGCGAAGATCGAGAACACCGCGACCATGATCACCGCGGCGCTCGTGACCACGCCAGCCCCACGGGAGATGCCGCCGACGACGGCGTCCGCTGTCGAATCGCCACGCGATCGGAGTTCGGAGATCCGGCTCAGGATGAAAACGTGGTAGTCCATGCTGAGCCCAAACAAGAATACGAACATGAACAGCGGGACCCAGGCGATAATCCCGCCGAACGAGGTGAAGCCGATCAGGTGCTGCAGATGACCTTGCTGGAAGATGAGCGTGATCAGCCCGTACGCCGCTCCGACGGAGGCCAGGTTCAGCCCGATCGAGATCAGCGGGATCGCCAGCGACCTGAACGCCATCAGCAGCAGCACGAAGGCCAGCGCGGCCACTATGCCGAACACCAGCGGCGAGGCCGAGCGGAGCGCGGTCCGGTAGTCGATCTTGCTTGCCGTGGAGCCAGTCACCGCGTAGCTGATACCGCGGACCTTGCCGAGGGTGGCCGGGAGTATCTGGCCGCGCAAGTCCCGCAGGCCGCCGATGGCGATCGGGCTTGAGTTCCCGTTCGCCGCGGTGCCGGCCAGCGGTACGGACAGGAGCATGCCCCGCCCGGTACCGACCGGCAGCGCGGTGACCGGCCCGTGAATCGGTCCGCCCGCGGCCGCGATCGACCCGAGCCTGGCGATCGCCTCGCGCATGGCTGCGCTCTGCACGCCTGGCCCGGTCACCACGACCTGAGCGGGAGCGGGCCCGCCGGGAAAGTCCCGCTGGATCGTCTCAAGCGTCCGCACGACCGGGAGGCTGGACGGCAAATTGATAGCCGGGCTGCCGATCCGCATCCCGAGCACCGGAAGTGCCAGCGCCAGCAGGGCGGCCAGGGCCAGCCCGCCCCAGGCGACGGGTTTGCGGACCACCCGCCCCACGATGGCGGTCCACATCCTTGACCGGTCAGCCCGGGTCCTGCCCTTGCCGAGGAACGGTATCCGGCCCCGGTCGGCCCAAGGCCCGAGCAGTTCTAGCAGGGCGGGCAGGGCGGTCAGTGACCCGATCACGGCGACGCCCACCACCAAAATCGTTCCGATCGCGAAGCCCGTGAACATGTCGATCCCGGTGCACAGCAACCCGGCCAGGGAGATCATCACGGTCAGTCCGGAGACGACAATGGCCCGGCCCGATGTCGCCGCTGCCGTTCTCAGCGCGTCGTGGAAGCTCGCGCCAGCGGCCCGCTCCTCCCGCTCCCGCCGCAGGTAGAACAGCGTGTAGTCGATGCCCACCGCCATCCCGATGATCAGCACGACCTCCGAGGTGCCCTGCCCGATCGGCAGCCACCGGCTCGGTATCGCGAGCAGCGATACCGTCGTCATCACCGCGGTTCCGGCCAGGATCACCGGGATGCTCGCCGCGATCAGCGCGCCGAACACCACCAGCAGGAGCAGCAGCGTGAGCGGGACAGAGGTCAGCTCGGCCTGGTGAAAGTCCTGGCCGAGGAGCGCCGTGGCAGCCCGGTCGACGCTCGCGCCGCCGGTCTCGGCGACAATCAGGTCTGGGTACCTCGTCTGGACCGAGGCGATCGCGCGCAAGGCCCTGACCACCGTCGCATCGGCCTGGCTGTGCGGGCCGGCGACCTGGAAGGTCACGAGCACCCCGCCGCCGCCTGGCGCGATCAGCGCCTTGCCAGCGCGGCCGAACGGCGACTTGATGTCGCTCGCCGCGCCGGGCAGCGCCCGCAGTGCCGCTACCACGGCGCCAGTGGCCAGGCGCATCCTGGGGCTGGCCGCGAACGTCCGCTCCGGCCCTGGCGTCCTGGACTGGATCAGCACGGACTCAGACGGCGGGGTGACCACGTGCAGGCGATCCAGCATCCGCTCGGCGACCCCAGACCTGCCAGGGTCGTACTGCGGCTGACTCTGCGTGCCGTAAACGTGGCCGGCCAGCAGCGCACCGCCCACCATGACCAGCCATCCGACCAGAGCGATGACCGCGTGCCTGGCGCTCCAGCATGCGATCCGCTCGGTGACCGGCCGGACCCGGCAGGCCCCCTGGGCCTCCGCCTTTACCGCCGGGCGCCCCGCGGACGCCGGGTTCTCCGCCCCTGTTACCGGTGCCGCGGGCGGAGTACTCAGCTGCATCAAGGGACCTTCCGGAAAAACGGGGGCCTCACCTCCTTAGCGAAGGAGGTGGGGGGCAAAGTTCCCTGGAGAGTACCCGGGCCCCGCCGCTGACGTGGCCGCAAAGCAGGAAGAATGACCGGACCGCGGTACCGTCCTTACCCGCGGCAAGGGAGATCCACGGTGGCTTCTCATGGCGACACGGGCCAGCTGATCTTGATCAGGCACGGCCAGACGACCTGGAGCAGGGAGCTCAAGCACACCGGCCGCACCGACATCCCGCTTACCGCGGCCGGGGAGGCGGCAGCCGCCCGCCTGGCCGCGGATCTGGCCGCCAGGCAGGTTGTCGCGGCGTTCGCGAGCCCGCTGCAACGCGCGGTCAGGACCGCCGAACTGGCCGGCCTGACCACAGTGCCGGCCGGCCTGAAGATCGACCCGGACCTGGCCGAATGGGACTACGGCGGCTACGAGGGCAGGACCACGGCCGAGATCCGCCGGGAGCGCACTGGATGGTACCTATGGCGTGACGGCGTCATCCCTGGCGATGCCGAGTATCCGGGTGAAACCATCGCCCAGGTCGCCGCGCGAGCCGACGCAGTGCTCGCCAGGGTCAGACCGCTGCTAGCCCGAGGCAACGTGGCACTGGTGGCCCACGGTCACCTGCTGCGCATCCTCACCGCCCGCTGGCTCGGCCTTGAACCGCAGCACGGCCGGCTGTTCCGGCTGGACACGGGGACGCTGTCGATCCTGGGAACCGAGCACGGCCTGCCGGTGATCGCTGCCTTGAATCTGCCCGCCTCGGGCTAACGGCTGACGAGCCACCGGCGGATCCAGATCGACCTGCTATGCGGTCAGGACGGCCCGCTGCCTGGTGGCGCCGGTCAGGCACACGGCGAGGCCGAGCACGCCGACATCCCGCAAGGTCAGGTCGGTGAGGCCGCCAGTGATCGTGAGCGTGACGACGATCTGCACAAGCAGCAGCGCGGCAACCGCGGCGGCCAGCCGCAGCACTACTCCGGCGGTGATTGCCACGGCGAGCATGAGCAGCATCCAGCCATGCACGAGCACTGCCGCGAGCGCCAACCCCGAGCCCGGCGCGATGACGGGAACGTAGCCCGTCCACAACTGCGGCGCCATCAGCTCGTGATAGCCGAACCAGGCCAGGACAAGGCCAAGCAGCACCCTGGCCGCAGTCGGTGCCCATTCGGCTGTGACCTGCGTCGCGCGGTCGGCCAGGCCGCCGGCCCCCGCGCGATCAGGGGCCGGAGGAGAGGCCTTGCTCCTCGCGCTCTTGCTGGCCGCCCTGTTGCGCCATGCGGTGTTGCTCACTGCAGGATCCTTTCCTGCGAGTTGGTGACGACGAGCCCGTCGTCGCCGAGGTTGTAATCGCTGTTGCCCGAATCGTCGCCCAGGGCGGCCTCGACGACGAAGACCTTCGCGCCGGCCGGGTAGAACCTGGGGGTCCGCGCCGGCTGGCCGGCCACTCCAGCGGTCACCATGATTCCCGATCCGTGCCGGTGCACGGCGATGACCAGGCCGGTCGCGGCCGCCTTGGCTGCGGTGCTGAGCGGTCCCGGCCAGACCTGGTAGGAGTAGGACGCATAGGACTGCGAGCTGAGCTTCGGACCAGGACTTGGCGCCGGGCTCGGGGTCGCCGGGCTGGTGGTCGCCGGGCTACGGGCGGGCCGCGAGGTTCGTGCCGGGGCGGAGGGCCGCGGCCCAGAGCTGGCGAGCGTCGATGGCAGCCCGTTGTGGCGGCCCGACCAGCCATGAAGGCCGAGCAGGACGCCTACGACTGCCGACACCGCGAGCACGGCGATCCCGCGAGGTCCGATCGTGTCGCCGGCAATGCGCATCAGGTATCACATCCCATCGCGGAGGTGCAGGCACGGAAGACCGCACCGATGACCAGCCCGCGCGGCCCGCCCGGCCCGCCCGGCCTGTCCAGCTCAACTTCCTCGCTGCCCGCGAGGTTCCCGGCGGAACGCTGACCGGCTAGGCCGCCTGGGCCGCCGCTGTCATTCCTAGCAGCTGAGGCGGAATGTGCGTGGTTGCCTGGTGCAGCGCCCGCAGCGTGACCGTCACGCTCAGGTCGGTGACCGGGCTCCCTGGCGCGCCGTACAGCCGCCGCGCCCATCGCGGCAGGCTGGCCAGCGCCAGCGCGTTCAGCGGCGGAACGACAAGCTTCAGGCCGATGAATGGCCACGGGATGTCGGGCAGAAACGACCTGACCAGTGCCTGCCGCGCCTCGGTGCAGGCGTGCAGCTGCGGCCGCATCCGCTCGTAGTACCCGTCGAGCTCGGCCATGCTGCCTGGCACCCCGGCTGGGTCCAGGCCGACCACAGCGGCACTCCGCCGCTGCTCGCCGACGAAGTCGTCCAGATCGCGAGCGGACAAGCCGATCCCGGCCCGGCGGGCGACGTCAGCGTAGGAGGCGATCTCCCCGCAATGCACCCACAGCAACAGCTCAGGTTCATCCAGCCTGATGACAGAGCCATCGGCGTCGGTTCCGGTCAGCGAGGCGTGCACCCTCCGCACCCGGCGCCCGGCCCGCTCCACCTCGGCCGTGCTGCCGTACGTCCTGACCCGCACGAACTCCACGGTCCTGCCGAACCTGCCCCACGCTTCACCTGGTCGGGCGAACGCGGTGTTCTGCCAGGTCGCGCGCATGGTCCTGGGGTGCAGCGCTTGCAGGTACATGGCCCGCAGGCCGCCTATCCACATGACCGGCTCGCCGAGTAGCCGCCAGGTTACCGAGCCCGGCCCGAACAGGCCGTCGGCGTCCGGTGGCGTCGAGGTCATCGTGCCTCCCAGGTTGCCCGCCCTAGCGCGGCCTGGTTTCCTCGTCGATCCAGTCTAGATAGCCGGCCGAGCCGTCGATGATCGGCGTCGCGATGATCTCAGGTTCGTCGTAGCTATGCCGCTCGAGCAGGAATTCGGCCAGCTCGGCGTACCGATCGGCGGGCAGCTTGAGTATGATCATCCATTCCTCGGCCCGCTCGATCCCATCTTCCCACCAGAACGTGCTCGCGACCGGCCCTGCGACCTGCGCGCAGGCGGCCAGCCTG
>DASWGE010000195.1:0-2736 GCA_036393895.1 Streptosporangiaceae bacterium
GGAACAGGTACGTGGCGAGCCAGCTCAACGAGGCGGGTCTCGGCACGCTGCTGTTCGACCTGCTGACCAAGGAGGAGGAAGCCGAGCGAGCGAATGTCTTCGACATCCCGCCGCTGGCCAGCAGGCTCACCGACGTCACCAGGTGGGTTCGCGAGCAGCCAGGGGGCCTGGACACTGCGCTCGGCTACTTCGGCGCGAGCACCGGTGCCGCCGCCGCGCTATGGGCCGCGGCCGAGCCTGACGCACATGTCGACGCGATCGTCTCCAGGGGCGGACGTCCTGATCTGGCCGATCCCAGGCTCCCCGACGTGCGGTCGCCGACTCTGCTCATGGTCGGCGGGCGCGACGACGTCGTGCTCGAGCTCAACAGGCAGGCGCGGCAGCGGCTGCGGTGCGAGAACCGGCTGGCCATCATCCCTGGCGCGACCCATCTCTTTGAAGAGCCAGGCGCACTTCAGACCGTGACCCGGCTGGCCCGCGACTGGTTCCTCGATCATTTCGGGCCGCCGGGCGGGCGCTTACACTCAACGACGTGACCAGCGCGGACATGGCCAGGGCGGACAACACTGCCTTGACGATGCCAGCCATTCCACTGGCGTTTCACCTGATGGCGAAGCCGACCGGCGCGATCTGCAACCTGGATTGCGAGTATTGCTTTTTCCTGTCCAAGGAGATGCTCTACCCCGGCAGCAGGTTCAGGATGGCAGCCGAGCTCCAGGAGACCTACATCCGCCAGTTGCTCGCCGCGCACGAGCGAGCGCCCGAGGTGGTCGTCGCCTGGCAGGGCGGCGAGCCGACCATGATGGGGCTTGACTTCTTCCGCCGCTCGATCGAGCTCGAACGCGAATACGCCAGGCCTGGCCAGCGAGTACTCAACACGATCCAGACCAACGGCACGCTCCTGGACGACGACTGGGGCGCGTTCCTGCGCGAGCATGACTTTCTCGTCGGGATCTCGATCGACGGCCCGCGGCCGCTCCACGACGCCTACCGCGTCGATAAGGGCGGCAAGCCGACCTATGACCGGGTCATCCGCGGCCTGGACGTCCTCAGGCGGCACAACGTCGACTGGAATGTCCTCACCACGATCCATGCGGCCAACGGCGACCATGGCCGCCGCGTGTATACCTTCCTGCGCGACGAACTCGACGCTACATTCATCCAGTTCATCCCCATCGTCGAGCGGGTCACCGAGCAGGAGCGGGACGGGCACCTGGTTACCCGCAGGTCGGTCGGACCATCTCAGTACGGCCGTTTCCTGATCGACGTGTTCGAGGAGTGGGTGCGCCGCGACATCGGTGCCGTCTACGTCCAGATGTTCGATACCGCCCTGGCCAGCTTCCACGGTCAACCTAGCGGGATGTGCGTGCACGCCGAGACCTGCGGCCTTCAGCTCGCGCTCGAGCACACCGGCGACGTGTATAGCTGTGACCATTACGTCGAACCCGGTTACCTGCTCGGCAACATCAGCGAGCGGCCCTTGTTGGAGCTAATCGTACTTCCGCAGCAGCAGGAGTTCGGGCAGGCCAAACGATCCACGCTGCCCCGCCACTGCCTGGACTGCGATGTCAGGTTCGCCTGCAACGGCGGCTGCCCGAAGGACAGGTTCGCGACGACGCCAGACGGCGAACCGGGGCTGCATTACCTGTGCGCGGGCTACAAGGACTTCTTCCACCATGTCAGCCAGCCGATGCGGGCGATGTCCGGCCTGCTCCGGGCAGGCCAGCCGGCTGCCGACCTGATGGCCAGCTACGGCACGGCCGACGCGAGGCGAGGCCGCAACGACCCGTGCAGCTGCGGCAGCGGCCACAAGTGGAAACGCTGCCACGCAGCCCCGCCCCCCTACCTGCCCTAGTAACGATCGTGGATGTTTTTCAGCACTCTGGCGGAAAGGTTTCCACGATCACGACGTTCCATGGCGTTTCGGGCGAAGTGACGCCGCGGCCGCCCGGTCGAGCACGGTGCGTAATCAAAGTCGGGGGCAACGCTACGGTCCGTTAGGGAAGCAGTGGTTTGCGACGAGCGACTCGTGGCATGTGACAGGGATCGCGTCATCCGGTGCCAGCGAGTAATAAGATGAAGGTCAGGTGAACGCCCCCCCGCCCGCCAGCCTGGCGGGCCCTCGGAACGGCACCGTCACAACCCGGTCGGCAAAGACTCCCCAGCTGCTGACTGATGGATTATAAATCGCCCGCGACGCGTTGTCGTGAGCGGGAATGTAGACAGCTGTTCACAATGACATGCGCCCGCCAAATAAGAATGTGGCGCCTAAGCGGATACGCCGTCACCGCAGCCTGAGCGCGGCTTCGGCGCACAGAGGAGGAACTCCGCTGTGACCAAGCAAGTACAGCAGCTTGACCAGGTGATCATCAGGTTCGCCGGTGACTCCGGTGACGGTATGCAGCTCGCTGGTGACAGGTTCACGCAGGAGACCGCGAGCTTCGGGAACGACCTCTCCACGCTGCCGAACTTCCCGGCCGAGATCCGTGCTCCGGCCGGCACACTGCCCGGCGTGTCGAGCTTCCAGCTTCACTTCGCCGACCACGACATCCTCACCCCGGGCGACGCCCCCGACGTGCTGGTGGCCATGAACCCGGCCGCGCTCAAGGCCAACCTCGATGACCTGCCGCGCGGCGCCGACATCATCGCCAACACCGACGAGTTCACCAGGCGGAACCTGGCCAAGGTCGGCTACGACGCCAACCCGCTTGAAGACGGCTCGCTGGACGGCTACCA
>DASWGE010000196.1:0-4530 GCA_036393895.1 Streptosporangiaceae bacterium
CCGCCGACGGCCTGAGCCAGTGCCTTGAGATTCAGCTGGCCGGCCACCGGCACGACGGCGACCGTCATGCTGCCGTCCACAGTGGCGATCAGCGTCTTGAACACCTGCCCGGGCGGCACGCCGAGCGCGGCCGCGGCCCCGTTGCCATACGAGCCACCGCCAACCGGGTCCTGCTGGTCGTAGGCGTGCACGGAGTACGCGATCCTCAGCCCGGTCAGTTCCTGCGTCGCTCGGGTACCGCGGGCAGCCACACGCTAAAGACTAGCGCCGCCGCTGTTCTTTGCCTGGACGAGCCGTGGCTAAGGGCGGGCCCTAGCTGATGATGTGAGCCTGGTCCATGCCGGTCAGCCATGGCTCAGGCGCCATGGACAGGGCACGCCGGTACACATCCTCGTAGCCCTCTGCCATCACCTCGACGGTGAAGCCGGACTCGACGTGCTTGCGGCAGACCGCGGGGTCGAGCTCGCGCGCCTGCAGGATGCCCGCGGGAAGAT
The DNA here is from genome assembly GCA_036393895.1 of Streptosporangiaceae bacterium. Classification (GTDB taxonomy): domain Bacteria; phylum Actinomycetota; class Actinomycetes; order Streptosporangiales; family Streptosporangiaceae; genus Chersky-822. The sequence goes on from DASWGE010000196.1 coordinate 495, forward strand.
CATCGGGATCGTCGACGATAATGCCGGTCTGGCCGTGCACGATCAGTTCAGGCACCGAACCCCTGCGAAGCGCGACGACCGGCGTACCGCAGACCATCGCCTCGATCACGACCATCCCGAACGGCTCTTCCCAGCAGATCGGGAACACCATGCAGGCCGCGCGGGAGAGCAGCCGCCGCTTGGCGGCGGCATCCGCTATGCCGTAGATGGTCACGTCGCTGCCTATCCGCGGCTCGATCTCGCGCGAGAAGTAGGCGCGCTCGACCGGTTCAGCGCATTTGCCTGCCAGCACGATGGGCAGCCCGGCCGCCCTGGCAGCGTCGATCGCGAGGTGCGGGGCCTTCTCCGGATGGAACCGGCCGAGGAACACCGCATAGTCATCCTTCTCCGATCGGAACGGGAACGTATCCGAGCGAATCGCGTTGTGCACCGTGGCGGACCAGGCCAGGTCGGGCGCGCTGGACCGCTGCGCCTTGGAGATGGCCACGAGCTGGACGGTGTCGCCGAGCGCGCGGTAGAACTCGCGATAATCGCCGTTGACCGGGCCGTGCGCCGTCACGACGGTCGGCGTGAGCCGTCCACGCGCCATCAGCGGTCCGGCCATAGTGTGGTCGTGGATCACGTCGACATCCAGTGCTTCGAGGATGTTTGCGGCCCTGGCCGCGTGGATGATCTCAGGCATCCTCTCGCCCAGCTGATCGGCCGCGCCGAGGTCGCAGGTGGGGTGGAATCGCTGCGCCCTGGTCCCGTGATTACCTGCCCCGATAAGCGTCACCTTGTGGCCTCGCGCGACCAGTGCGTCAACTAGATCGGCGACCACGATCTCGATTCCGCCGTATGCGGCGGGCGGAACATTGAAGTAGGGCGGTGCCACCATCGCTATGTGAATCTGCTGGGCTCCTACCGGAGCCAGCTGAGTTCGGGTAAGGGTCGAGCCTGTGGTGCTCACAGCGAACGCCTCCTTGCCTGACGGGATCGCACGGCGCGGCTCGGAGCGCCGGTCGGGCGCCCAGTCCGGCCGAAAATGATCATGCCCGGCGACCGTGGCGCCAATGCTGCAAATGCATTAATAAAAAGCCAATGGCTCGGTAAAGAGTTTACCTTTACCGACGCGGTAATGCGGCCTGGCGTGGGGTTTATGCCGCAGGACGCGCGCATTCTGAACCGGCCTCGCGCCCGTTACGTGTGCGTTTTAACTGCCTGTAACCGCCTGTAACCGGGAAATTGTACGGAGATTGTCGCTTATTGTCTTAGTAAGAGGGTGATCGGGGCCCAGTGCCCGTTCAGAGTCGGCAATCGTTCGCTCAAACATCCTGATCGCATCGCTCAGCCGACGCGCCATGTAATAGGCGTGCGCGAGATTTCCGCGCGACGTGAGCGTGTCGGCGTGATCGGATCCCAGCACGCGCTCGAAGTCAGCGACGGCCTGCTCATAGACCGGCAGCGCGTCCGCCAGCCGGCCGGCCGAGTGATAGGCGCCAGCCAGGTTGGCCCTGGCGGTAAGGGTGTCCCTGTGGTCTGGGCCCTGGACCCGCTCCCGGTCGACGACCAGGCGCTCGTACAGCGGGATGGCGTCCTTCATCCGGTGCGCGGAGTGATAGCTGGACGCCAGGTTTCCGAGCGCCAGCAACGTGTCGGGATGGTCAGCGCCGAGGACCCCCTCGCGACTCGCCAGTACCTGGCGGTAAAGCGAGATCGCCTCCTTTAGCCGCCCCGCGGTCTTGTACGCGTACGCAAGCTGCCCGGCGGCGCTGACGGTATCCGGATGATCCTGGCCCAGGCCGCTTTCCCTGATCTTCCTGACCCGGCTGAAGATGGCGATCGCCTCGTCGAGCCGGCCGGCTACCTGGAAGGCGCGGCCGAGGTTCATGTACTCGGTGAGCACGTCATGGTGCTCGGGCCCGAGCGCCTGCTCCCAGTCGGCCAGGTTGCGCTGGTACAAGGCGATCGCCTGATCAGCCTGGCCGGCCATCAGGTAGGTGCTGGCCAGCTGGCTACGGGCGCCGAGCGTGTCCGCATGGTCGCGCCCCACCACCCACTCGCGATCAGAGACCACCCGCGCGTAGGTATCGATTGCCGCGTCATACCGGCCGGCCGCGCGGTAGATCCTGGCCAGGGCGGCCCGAGTGGTGAGGGCATCCGGGTGCTCGGGACCCTGCACCTGCTCCCGCTCGGCCAGGCTCATCAACATTAGCTCCCTGGCCTCGTCGAGCCGCCCGGCCGTCTCGCACGCGCCTGCCAGCAGGTCGCGGATCTCCAGCGTCCTCGGGTGCTCGGGGCCAAGCGCCCGGCTGCTTGCCGCGAGCATGGACTTCCAGTACGCGACCGCGGCTCCGGCCAGGCCCGCGTCGTTCAGGCTTTGCCCCGCCTTGATCAGCACGGGATGCGGCTCGGGCAGCCAGAGCAGGTCGCCGGCGATCCCGCCGAGCCAGCCAGCGCAGCCGCGCAGCGCCTGATCAAGCAGCGGATCAGCTTCCAGCTGAGGCCAGACTTCACAAAGCGCATCGGCGGCGGAGCGCGCGGCATCGTCGAGCACGCTCGGGGGCACCAGCCGGCGCACCGTTTCCTGGACGACCGGATGGACCGCGATCATCCCGGCGCTGGCCGACCGGTCGATCATGACAAGCCCAGACCGCGCTAGATTGCCGAGGGCGGCCATGACTTCTTTCGCCTCGACCGGCATGCCGCGGCCATGCCGCGACAGGTAGCCGCAGCTCGCCCTGCTTGCCGTGACCTGGACAGGCACTCCCGCCGGGTCGAGCAGCCCGGCGAGGGCGAGCAGCGGCCTGGCCAGGCCAGCCGGCGGATACTGGTCCGCCCGGTCGACAGCGAGCGACCAGGCCACCTCGGCCGGGGATACCTGGCCGCCAGCTGCCCGCCCGAGCAGCTCCTGCCTGCGGCTTGCGAACCTGATCCGGTACTGGCGGCAGTCGAGCGCGGTGCTCGCGATCGTGGTCGTGGCTAGCGCAAGCGCCAGTGGCATGTACCCGAGATCGGCGGCGAGGTCGACCGCCTCGACCCGCTTGCCTGCCTCGTCATAGAGCCGGGCCGTCAGGTACCCTAGGGCCTCGCGCGGGCTGAACTCGCCGATCCGGCAGATCCTCGGCCCGAGATCGGTGACCTCGGACATGTCGGCCGACGGATGGCAGGTGACGATGGTCTGGCCGCTGAGGCCGGCCGGCCAGAGCCCGCGCAGCCCGCCGGAGTCCGTCACGTTGTCGAGCACGACCAGCCACCGCTTGTCGGTGCGGCCGAGCCAGTCAAGGAAACGCGCTGCCGCAGCGTCGGGCAGCACGCCGCGATCGGTGAGGCTGATGTCCTCGGCGGCCCTGGCGTAACCCATCACGACGGCGGAGGGGCTTGACGCATTCACCCACACCTGCAGATCGGTCCTGCCCAGGCGCGTAGCGGCGCGCAGAACCGCGGCTGCGAGGTGCGTCTTGCCAAACCCGCTGGGACCGACAAGGACCGTCAGCGCCTGCTGCTCGCCCGGTGATCGCTGCACAATGTCGCCGAGGCCAGCGTCGAGGCCGTAGCCGGTTTCCGGGCGCGGGCTGAAGAAATCAGTGATTGCAGGCGGTGACCCGGACCAGACTGGCCAGCTGACGGCAGGCAAGGATGCTGAGCCGGCCCGCCGCCTAGCACTCTGATTGCTCATGACCGCCTGATTGATGAACGCGTGGCAGCCCCATCGCTGCTAGTCGTACTCGGCACCCCAACAGTACGACGATTCGCCGTCCAATAGGCAGGTAACAACACAGACTCAACAGAATCAGACAGGCCGTTACCGGCGCATTCGGCGCCACAACGGCCTGGGTATCAGCCGGATCACCATGGCCGCAACCGCGAGGCCGCGCGGGACCCACAGCAGCGACGCCTTGCCGTCAAGCGCCGCCGCCACGGCGCCGCCGATCTGGGCAGGCGTGGACGACATCGGCGCCGGAGGCAATCCTGCGGTCATCCGGCCGGTGACGAAGCCCGGCCGCACCAGCAGCACCCTGATGCCGGTGCCGGCCAACGCGTCGGTCAGGCCGCG
>DASWGE010000197.1:0-2078 GCA_036393895.1 Streptosporangiaceae bacterium
CAGTCCGCGGGCTACTCCCGCTCGCTGCACGGGCTCATGGATCCCTACCCCTCGCTGCGGCGCCAGCTGCGGACCGTGCAGAGCCAGGCCGGCCAGTGGCGCAGGGACTACGCCATTCCGGCCATAGCCACCGCCACGCAGCATGGCCAGGCCAGCGTCTCGCTCGAAGCGAAGGGCAAGAGCGAATTCGACCGGCTCCGGGCTAACATCGCCTCCCTCAACCGCGGAATACTGTCCGAGCGGGCCAGCGCCCTGCTGCGGCTGCGGTCGGCGACCAGTGCCGTGATCGTGGTGGCGATCACCGCCGCCGTGGCGCTCATCGGCGCGGCGGCAGCCGCGTGGGCCGCCATGAACGGCTGGGTGACCCGCCCGCTGGCCGCACTCGGCCGCGAGGCACAGGTAGTGGCCTCCGGCGGGCTCGACCATCAGCTGAAGATAACCGGCCCGCGCGAGGTGATGGACCTGGCGGCAGATCTCGAGGCCATGCGGCGCCAGCTGCTGGCCAGCATGGGCGACCTGTCGTACAAAGCCAACGAACTTGAACGCTCCAACCGCGAGCTCGAGCAGTTCGCGTACGTCGCCTCGCACGATCTGCAGGAGCCGCTGCGCAAGGTGGCAAGCTTCTGCCAGATGCTCGAATCGCGGTACGCCGGCCAGCTGGACGATCGCGCCCATCAATACATCGCGTACGCGGTTGACGGCGCCAAGCGCATGCAGCTGCTGATCAACGAGCTCCTGACGTTCTCCCGCGTCGGCCAGCCGGGCACAATCCGAGGCCCGGTAGATCTGAACGCGGTGGCGCGCGAGGCCATCGACCGGCTGGACGCCACGATCACCGACACGGACGCCGAGGTGACGGTCGGAGAGCTGCCGACGGTTACGGGCGACGCAACGCTGCTGACCCAGCTCTTCCAGAACCTGATCGGCAATTCGATCAAGTTCAGGAGGACGGACGAGCATCCTGCGATCCAGATAACTGCTGAGCCCAAGGACGGGATATGGGAATTCGCGTGCCGGGACAACGGGATCGGGATCGCCCCTGCCCACGCCGAGCGCGTGTTCGTGATCTTCCAGCGACTGCACCCAAGGGACGCCTACCCCGGCACGGGCATCGGGCTGGCGCTGTGCAGGAAGATCGTGGACTTCCACGGAGGACACATCTGGATTGACACTGACGCGGATCCGGCCGTCCCGTCCGGATCAGGTACTACAATCCGGTGGACACTTCCCGGGTCGGACGGCCACGAGGAGCCCAGGTGAACGGAACCGATTCGGGGATAATGATCCAGATCCTGCTCGTTGAAGACGACCCAGGAGACGTGCTCATCACGCGCGAGGCCTTCGCGGACAACAAGGTACGCAATCACCTCAGCGTGGTGTCAGACGGCGAAGCGGCGATGGCATTCCTGCGCCGCGAAGGCGAATTCGCCAGCGCGCCCCGCCCTGACCTCATCCTGCTTGACCTGAACTTGCCGAGGAAGGCCGGCCACGAAGTCCTGGCCGAGGTGAAGTCCGACGCCGACCTGCAGCGCATTCCCGTCGTGATCCTGACCACCTCGGACGCTGAGGAGGACATACTCCGCAGCTACGATCTGCACGCGAACGCGTACGTCACCAAGCCAGTCGACTTCGACCGCTTTCTAGGCGTGGTACGCCAGATCGACGATTTCTTCGTGACCGTGGTCAAGCTCCCGACCCGCTGACGGTCTGCCCCCGCTGGTACGCCGCCAGCACGCTGATTCGGCGCTGACCCGGCGCGCTGGCTCGGGGCACAGCTGACCTGGACATAACATGCAGCCGTGAGGGGACCTGACGCGGCGCCCGCCACCGGTCGCGAGCCAGATCTTGCTCGCTTGCTCTCGCGCTGGCGGGATGACCTGGCGTCCTGGGCGATACCTCCGCGCATACTCGCGTCGGTGGCTGAGTCTCCGTGGGTGCTGCCCGGCCAGGTCTTCGCCAGGCGCGCAGATCAGCTGAGCGCGGCGCCCGCCGGGCCGTCGTTCGAGCGAGCCTGGGCGGCGCTCGACCCGCCTGGCTCAGTGCTCGACGTCGGCTCAGGTCCGGGGGCCGCCTGCCTA
>DASWGE010000198.1:0-2684 GCA_036393895.1 Streptosporangiaceae bacterium
GCGCTGTTCGGATCGGCGAGAACCTGCGTGATGACCCGCCCGTCGGACTGGTAGTCATCGCGAAGACCGGCCAGGTACAGGACCGTCGGCCGGATGTCCGTCTCGTCGATCCAGGTACCGGTCGTGTTGCTGTCCGGCACGGTGACCTGGCCGCTGTCCGGCCCGGCTGAGTTCGGCCCGTCCGCTGGCTGCGGGCCGTCGACCCCAAGGTTGCGCACGCCAGGCCCGGCAATGCCGAGGAAGGTCGTGTTGATCTCCGCGGCGTAGTCACCGTGGTTGTAGGCGAATTGAGGGTTGACGCTCACGCACCCTGCCGCGGGGCATGATGCCGGTCCTGACGACAGGAAGTAGTCAGGCTTCGCGAACAACGCGAATGTGGGCGTCCGGGCCGGGTCTGCGTTGACCATGTGCAGGATCGCCATCTCGGTCGGATCGGCCAGATAGTTGGTGATCGGCTGGGTTGTTCCGGTGTACGGGTTCGCATTCGTCAGCCCCGCCGTATCGTGTTCCAGCTTCCTGACCGCTGGGTCCGTGGGCCCGGGATTCCCGGTCACGTAGAATTCCGGCGCGCTGTCGCTCTGCAGCGTGAACGGCGTCGTATTGCCGGCCTGAGTAGCCAGCAGCCCAGGCAGGTTGCCCCCAAGCTCGCCGAACGTGCCCGGCGGGTAGGTGCAGAGCACGTCGGGCGTGACCGTGGTCCCGCTCACCGTCGCTCCGTCGCAGTTGGCCGGCGTCGGCTCGATCGCGCGGCCCACGTTGGCGCCGGCGACATGGTCACCTTCGTCCGCGCTGATCACGAACAGCGAGTTCTGCGGCGTGATGCCGTCGGCCGCCAGCCGCGCGAAGAACTGGGCGAATGCCTGGTTGTAGTACTGGGCCTGGGCGACGTAGCAGGCGCTGCCCGGTCCCAGAGCCGGCGGGGCACCGACGCAGGCCGACAAGCCGGGGATGTTCTCGTTGCCGTGGATATCGGATATGTAGCCGTTCACGACAGGCACGCCTGACTCCAGCATGTCGGACATGTAGGCCAGCGTCTGGGAGGCGTTGATGCTGGAGAAGCCTGGGAAGCCCGGGGTGTTGTTGAGGAACGCGCCGTTGATCTGATTGCCGTTCAGGTCGACCAGGTTGCCAGCGGCATTCGTCACGGCGAATCCGTTATGCGAAATGTCGGGGGTGCCGGCCCCGAGCTGCGGGGCGACATAACGGTGCCCGAACAGCGCCTGGAAGCCGCTGTAGCCGCCAGGCTCATTCGGCAGCAGGTCGGAGATGGCGGTCGGGCTCGGGCTTGTCTGCCCGAACTTGACTGCCTGCGCGCTCGAGCAGAACTGGCTGTCCGGAGCGCAGTGCACGCCGATGCCCACGTAGTCGGCAGTCTCGGCGTTCTTGAAGCGGTTGGGGTCGGCGGTCAGCTGGGCGACCTCCGGCGAGTTCGGCCCGAACACCTTGGGCAGGTCGATAGCGGTGTTCTCGAGTTCCTGGTTGGCAGTGGCGACCTCACCCACAGTGCAGCCGGCCCTGGTGTACGGCACCCATGGCGCCGGGGTCACGGTGGTCGGCGACGGCGGGTTCTTGGCTGTGGCAGGCGGCTCGGACGCGTACACCATCCCAGGGTTCGTGTCGTGGCCGGGAGTCGGCGTGCTGGCCGTGTCGAAGACCGGGTCCGTCCAGTAGGCGAACGAGCCAGCCGTGTCCGTTGTCCCGTTCGGGTTGAAGGTTCGGTAGCCATTGGAGATCGGCATGCCCTGGCGGTCGCCATACAGCCCGGTAAGGGTCGTCAGGATGTCATCGGCAGTATGCGCGATCAGCGGCGTGTGGTTGTTCGACATCCACGTGCCGTTGTTCTGGAAGAACTGCAGCAGGCTCGGCATGAGCTGCAGGTCAGAAGGGACGTTCGGGTTGTCCCTGAAGAAGTGGACGTTGTCGAAAACGAGCTGGATGACGTGCTTGACGCCATTGCCGAGCTGGCACGCGCTGGCCGGATCGGCAGCGGCTGCGGCGGGGCGCGCCGGAGCGGATCTGGCGGCGAACGCCATCCCAGGCGCTACCGAACCAGCCAGGGCCAGCGAGCTGACCACAGCCGCGCTAGCGACCGCGACAGCCCTGGCGGACAGCCTCTTGGCGAACACTCCCTTGGGGAACACTCCCTTGGGGAACACCCGGCGGCCGTTTTGTTCCAGTTTGTGCATCCGATCCTCCTCGTGTGCCGCATTCCGGCGGCGCCGGTGCGTCCGGCAGGTCACGCTAAAAGCTGGAACCAAACTCAAAGCGACAGGTGCGTTACGTCCAAGCCAATCCTTGCCACATTGCCCACCGTAATCCTGTCTTTTAACGGCACAGCCGGCAATCCCGATCTTGGCCGTCACCGCTAGCGACCGATGTGATCTTGGCCTGATCGGCGTGTTCTGCTGGCGGATATGATCGCCCGGTGGCTGTGGACGCGGTGATCTTCGACTGGGGCGGGACCCTGACTCCCTGGCACACAATCGATGGCGCCGAGATGTGGCGTATCGTCTGCGAGCCGCACTTCCCGGACGACCACCTAGACCGGGCCGCGGCCGCGCACGTGGCCGAGGCGGAGTTGTGGGAGCTGGCCAGGACGGAGCACCGCAGCGCGACCATTTTCGGGGTGCTCGAGCGGGCCGGTATCGAGCCCACGGACGCGTTGATCGCCACGTACCTGCGGG
>DASWGE010000199.1:0-14012 GCA_036393895.1 Streptosporangiaceae bacterium
GGCAGCCAGCGCCGGAACCGGCGCAGCAGGCCACGGCGCCCGAACAGCAGGACCGCAAGCAGGAACAGCAGGGACCTGGACACGGCCATCCCGAACAGCGCGACTGGCAGCACAAAGGCGACAACGATCAGCGCAAGAATGATCATGACAAGACCGGCCAACGCGGCGAGGCCGGGCCGGCTCCGTCGCTCGCTGCGAGTACCGGCGCTCGCGGGACTCTGCGCCACTGACATCGGCGGCGGTCCGGCGGCATGCGGCAGATCGCCAGTGACGACGGTCAGGTCACGGTCGGTCTTGGCGGCGAAGACTGCACCGAGCCGGTGCTGGAACTCCTCGAGCGTCAGCCTGCCCTGGGCGAAGTGCTCGCGCAGCGCGGCAGCCGCTGCCTCTCGCTCCGCGTCGCCAATCCTGAGGCCCGATGCCATTGCCATCCGTACCTCCGATGATCCCACGCCCTGTGCTCGCCGACCCTAAGACGATATATCTCATGTGGTGTGCAGGCAACACCGGCGCAAGAGCTGGTCAGAAGTTGTCCGCCTCGTGGCATTCCTCGGCCGGGCACGCCGCTGCGGCGATGATCGCGGCGCTGATCTCGCCGAGCTGCTCCACCTGGTCAGGAGTCAGCACGTCCATCAGCGACCGGCGTACCTGGTCCACGTGCCCGGGCGCTGCGGCAGCAAGGGCGGCGAAGCCCTCGTCGGTCAGCTGGGCGATCTGGCCGCGGCGGTCGGTCTCGCAGTCCCGCCGCTGAACCCAGCTGCGTTCCTCGAGCCTGGCCACCGCGTGCGACAACCTGCTCTTGCTGTAGGTCGATGCCCTCGCCAGCTGTGTCATGCGGAGCGCCCGGTTCGGCGCCTCGGACAGGTGCACGAGGATCTCGTAGTAACCGTGCGGCAGACCGGAGTCGCGAGCGAGCTGCGCATCGGTCGCGGCGAAGACCGACTGGCACGCCTGCAGGAACAGGCGCCAGGTGCGCTGTTCCTCCTCGGTGAGCCAGCGTGTGGTCATGGTCACGTCTGCATAGTACCTCATCTAGTTGAACGTTTGACAAGTCACCTCGGCTATGATACTCGTTGATTATTCAACCAACCTCTGGGAGCAGATCCCGGAGCGGAGACTTAGTCAGCATGGGAGCGAAATACATGAGCATCAGTCAGGCAGAGACGATCCCCGGCTACGTGACCGGTACGTGGACCATCGACCCGCTGCACTCCGAGGTCGGGTTCTCCGTGCGGCACATGATGGTGAGCAAGGTGCGGGGCAAATTCACCAAATTCTCCGGTGAGCTCGTGACGGGCGAGAGCCCGCTCGCGTCGTCGGTGACCGCCGAGATCGACCTGGCATCCATCGACACGGGTGCCGAGCAGCGCGATGGTCACCTGCGCTCGCCGGACTTCTTCGACACCGAGAACCACCCGGCTATGTCGTACCGCTCGACCGGGATCCGCGCCAAGGGCGACGGCTACGTTGTTGACGGCGAACTGACGCTCAAGGGCGTGACGAAGAACGTACCGCTGACACTGGAGCTGAACGGCTTCGGGCCCGACCCGTATGGTGGCACGCGGGCGGGGTTCACGGCTACGGGCGAGATCAACCGTCAGGACTTCGGCGTGACCTGGAACGCCGCTATGGAGCACGGCGGCGTGGTCGTGTCTGACAAGGTCAACATCCTCCTCGAGATCGAGGCTGTCCTGCAGGCCTGACCGGTCCGGAAATTCAACAGCTATGGGCCATCACCGTTGAAACAAGACGGGCGATGGCCCATAGCTGTTGTTCGCGAGTGCCGGAGGACGGGCGCTGCTGCGGCCGGGTCTGGACGGGTTCGGTCTGCGGGCCGGCCGCTAGTGCTGCGGTCCTGCGTGGTGCTCGAGGCCAGCGAGGTCGCCGCGGTGCTTTCCGAGGTAATCGAGGTAGAGCGGGCGGAGAGCGTCCGCCACGTCCGTGTCGTCAGCGTCGATCGCGTCCCCGATCAGCGCGGATAGGTGCAGCGCATCGGCGCCTGCGTGGTCTGGATGGCCGGCTATGGCCTCCCCGGCAGGGAGCGCGCGCAGCAGGTCCCACAGGAACGCCACGTCGAGGTGATGCAGGGCCCGCCGGACCGCGAGATCGTGCAGCTCGCGCGAGGACAGCGCATCAAGATCGTCGGTTTGGCTCATGCCTTGCACCCTACCGGCCATGGCATGGGTGTGCTCCCGCGTGGCCGCAGCCGCGGCCGCGTCAGCCACGCCGCAGGGCCGTATCAAGCAGGCCGAGAGGCGGGGAGCCGAGCTCGAGCAGTGCGCTGTGGAAGCGCTGCAGCGAGAAGCCGGATCCCCATGCGGCACGCGCCCGTTCCCGCAGCGCCATGATCTCCAGCTTGCCCCAGGTATAGCGGCCGTAGGTCGGATCGAAGGTTGCCCGGGCCGCCTCGGCGAGGGCGGCCTGGCCCGCGATGTGCGTATCGGACTCGAACCTGCGCGCCGCATCCTCGACGCTCATTCCCGCCGTGTGCACGCCAATGGCGCAGGCCAGCCTGGTGACCCGGACCAGGGCCTCGAGCCAGACGCCGATCGCGAACTTGGGGTCTCCGCCGCAAAAGCCCTCCTCGACGCACAGCTCCTCGGCGTAGTGTGCCCAGCCCTCGACGAACGCTTCAGAATGCAGCGTGCGCCTGACATCGGTCCGGGCCCGGCGGATGGCCCGGCCGTGCGAGAAGTGCCCGGGTGCCACCTCGTGCACGGTAATCCCCGGCAGCGTGGTGTCGCTGAACACCTCGAGCCACTCCTGCGCTTCCTGCTCGGGCCAGGCGGAATCCGGCGGCGTGATGTAGTAGCGCGAGGGGCCCTCAGGCTCGCCGGGAGCGGCCGTCGACATCATCGCCATGGCCCACCGGCGCGACTCTGGCGCCAGCAGTACCAGGCACTCACCGTCGTTGTAGGGCACCAGAGCTGCCTCACGGGTGAAGTCGATGGCGCGCTTCGTCCAGACCCGCGCGGCCTCGATGACGCCATCGGCATCGGGGTGCTGGCGGACCAGGTCGCGGGCCACCTGCATGGCAGGGCGCCCTGGGTCGACCTGCGCGCAGCTTTCGGCCAGCAGCTCAGACAGCCGGTCCCGCTCGGCATCCGCCCGCTCGGCCAGCCTGGCCAGGTCAACTTCGGTTCCCTCGGCGCTGCCCATCAGGGCCGTCAGCGCCTGGCCGCCCAGTGCCGCATCCGGGCGGCCGCCGGCGGCCGCCCGCGCGAGGTGGGAGACCAGCCTGGCGTGCGCGGCCAGCGCGGCCGTGCTGAGCTCAGGGTAGGCATCGTCGGTGATGCCGGCCGCAAGCCCGCGCGCGGCCCCGGCGAGAGCCTGGGCCACCGGCACTGGCACCGTGTCGAGCGCGGCGATGGCGGCGTCGACCGCGTCAGGCCATGCCGCCAGGTGCGCGGCGCGGGCACGGTCGCGCTCCTCCTGCGGCGCGTATTCCCGGTCGTAGCAGGCGAGGTCCATGTTGCCGATATGGAAGTAGGGATTGCTGCGGTGCAGCTCGAGCTCGCCGAACCTGACCTGAGCGGCGCGCTCGAAGACCGCCAGATGCGCCTCGTCGTGCTCGTCGTCAAGCCGGCCGCCTGCCGAAGCGGCATCGGCGAGTCGGCGCAGGCCTGCCCGCACTCCACCGGGGGACAGATCTTGGATCCTGCCGTCGTACTCGTGCCGTCCGGCGTACTCACGCACCTCGGCAACGGATAGGTCCCAGACGGCGCGCAGCCGGGGATTGGTGTCAGCCATTCCGGCAATCTACCGGCGCCCGGCAGCCGCCCAGGCGTGAGGTAGCCGACGGCGCCAAGGCCGCGGGTTCCAGTCCGGTGCACCGATCCGCAGCCCGGCCGCGGCGACCGGCCTGCACTGCCGCGCCGGGATGTTGGCGACATCCTCGACGCGCAACCAATGTTTGCATCAGCAAGCTTGCACTCCGCATGAATAGCGTCCTGCTCGCCCGCGCGAATGGACCACTTAAACAAGCCCTTATTGATAAGGACGCAGTTAGGCGCGGCAGGTTGTATGCGCCAGTGCTTTGCGCCTTTGATGTCCTGGTGGTGAATGCGATGTCTTTGCATAGCGTTGCTGGGAGGTTCAGCCGGTCGGCGACGCCGAGTAGGCGTGCGCGATGTGGCCGTCGCTCAGCGTGGTCGGGCGAGGCGCCTGAAGACGCCGGCCTGGTTACCGTCGCCGAAGCGGTGAACCCATGTCCTTCTTTACAGCGGAACCGCGATGACCGGGGCGTGCCGATCGCGAATATCCTTCTTGCCGGGGCATGAGCCGCATATGTGCGGCGCGTGCTCAAATGATCACAATGCGAATGGGAGTCGCCGGTGGCAGCCATGCAGGAGTTCACTACCAGGCCGGAGCTGGCCGGGACGTTCGGCATGGTGGCATCGACCCACTGGCTTGCGTCCGCCGCTGGAATGGCGATACTCGAATCCGGAGGCAACGCCTTTGACGCCGCGGTCGCTACCGGCCTCGTGCTTCAGGTTGTTGAGCCGCACCTGAATGGCCCTGGCGGTGAAGTTCCGGTCATTGGCTACAGCCGTGCCGGCGGCGGGCCTTTCGTTATCGACGGTCAGGGCCCCGCACCGGCAGCGGCGACGCTGGACGCGTTCGGCGCTCTCGGCATCGATCTCATCCCCGGTAACGGCTTGCTCGCCGCGACTGTTCCAGCGGCGTTCGGTGCGTGGATGCTCCTGCTCAAGCAGTATGGCACGCTCCGGCTTCGCGACGTCATGACGTATGCGATCGGCTATGCCAGCGACGGCTACCCGATGCTCGGCGGCGCCAGCGCGGTGATCGACGCCATGGCTGCGACATTCACGCGGTACTGGCCCAGCTCAGCCGAGATCTACCTGGCAGAGGGGACACCGGCGCCTGGGGGCCGTTTCGCCAACAAATCACTCGCGGATACCTACATCCGCGTGCTCGCCGAGGCTGAGGCAGCGAGCAGCGACAGGGACGCGCAGATCGAGGCGGCCAGGCGGGCCTGGTACGAGGGATTCGTCGCCGAGGCAATCGCTGTCTTCGTCGCGAGCGCCCAGATCATGGACGTCACCGGGCGGCCGAGCCGGGGCCTGCTAGCCGGCTCCGACCTGGCTGGCTGGCATGCGAGCGTAGAGGAGCCGGTCAGGTTCGGTTTCCGCGGGCTGACCGTATGCAAGACAGGTCCGTGGGGGCAGGGACCCGTGTTCTGCCAGCAGCTCGCGATGCTGGACGGCTTTACCCTCGAGGACATGGGGCCTGGCAGCTCCACGCTGATCCATACCGTGACCGAGGTCGCCAAGCTGGCCTTCGCTGACCGAGAGGCCTGGTACGGCGACCCGCGTTACAGCGAGGTGCCGCTCGCCGACCTGCTGTCGCCCGAATACGCGGCCGAGCGCAGGCAGCTGGTCACCGACCACGCGGCCGCCGGCCTCCAGCCAGGCTCGCCCGGCGGCAGGCAGCCGGCGCTGCCCGGTTACGCACTGGGCGGACAGCCGCCGCCCATAGCCGCCAGCGGCACCGGGGAGCCGACGCTCGCTGCCGCCACGCAGGGTGCCGCAACACTGGGTCCGGTCTCCCTTGGCCCGGGGGACACCTGCCATCTGGACATCGCCGACCGGTTCGGAAACCTGGTCTCGGCCACTCCGAGCGGAGGCTGGCTGCAGAGCTCACCGGTCGTCCCTGGGCTCGGTTTCTGCCTGGGGACCAGGGGCCAGATGTTCACGCTCACCCCCGGCTTCGCCAGCACGCTGGCACCCGGCCGGCGACCGCGGACGACGCTGTCACCCGGCATAGTGCTGCGTGACGGCGAGCCGTACATGGCGTTCGGAACTCCGGGCGGTGACCAGCAGGATCAGTGGACGGTGGGTTTCTTCCTGAACCACGCGGTGTTCGGGATGAACCTGCAGGAGGCGATCGATTTCCCCGCCTACCACACCGACCACTTCCCTTCGTCGTTCTACCCGCGAGAGGCGTTCCCGCTATCGCTTTGCGTCGAGTCGCGGGCCGGCGAGCGAGTAATCGCCGAGCTGCGCGGCCGCGGGCATGACCTCAGCGTCTCGCCGCCGTGGTCGCTAGGCCGGATCAGCGCAGTCCGCAGGGACCGCGGCTTCCTGTACGCCGGAGCGAATGCGCGCGGCATGCAGGGGTACGCGGCAGGCAGGTAAGGGCAGGTAACGTGAGGTGGGAGTTGGCGGCGTGCAGTCCCAGCGCGATGTCTGGCCGGGGCCGGTTGGCCGCCCGGCCAGAGCGCACTGGTGGTCGGCCCAGGAGCCCCCTCCTGCCGGCGCGATCTCGGCCCGGCGAGCATATGCCGAGGTCCTGCTTGTCTTCGCGGCGTTCTTCGCTGCGAGCGTCGTAGCGGGCGGCGAGACACTAGCTCGCCGCTACCCGGCACCCTCGGGAAGCTGGGCGGTCTTCACGCCGGCGATTTTGAGCGAGCTCGGCATGTGCGTGCTCGCCGTACTCGTCACCGTGCTGCTGTCTGCCAGGCGTGGCATCAGCGCCCGGTGGCTAGGGTTCGGCTGGCCCCGCAAGAGGGACGGGCGGGCGGGAGCCGCCCAGAGCCTGCGGATCGGTGTCTGGGCCATCTCGGCCCTGCTGGCCGGAGGGGTTGTCACCGGAATCCTCGCCATGGGCAACAAGCTCGGCCAGCCCGCCCACCAGGACGCCAGCTACGTGATCTACACCGTGGCTGCGTCGCTCACGGCGGGCATCGTGGAGGAGACGGTCGTCCTGGCGTTCGTCGTCACCACACTGCGGCAGGCACGCCGGCCGCTGCCGGAGATCGTGCTCGTTGCCGTGCTGTTGCGGTGCTCCTACCACGACTACTACGGCCTGGGCGTTCTCGGGATCGCCGTGTGGGCGGCCATCTTCGTCTGGCTGTTCCTGCGGACCGGCAGTGTGTTGCCGCTGATCGTCGTCCATGTTCTCTGGGACGCGAACATCTTCCTCGGGCAGCACTGGCACGTGGTGCAGATCGCCAGTGCCGGTGCGTGGCTGCTGCTGCTGCTCGCCGCGGGGATCTCGTGGCTGGTCGATCTGCGCGCCAGGCTCGCGGGTCCGCCGGGCGGACCACCGCCCGCAGTACGCGAGCCCGGCGAGTCGCCACCCGCCGCCGCTCCTCCGCCTGCCGCCGGGTCAGCGGAACAACGCTGAAGCGATGATGCGAGATACTTCAAAGCGCTGTGAACGCCCGACGGGCCCGATTCAGATAAGGATGCGCGGTTGTGATCTCGCAGGCAGAATTCCCAGGATGGCCAGGTGACGCCGAGGTAGCCGTCGCGCTGACCTTCGACGTGGACGGCGAGGCGCCATGGCTTGGCGAGGGGCCCGAGTACAGCCGTCGGCTAACCGTGCTATCGCAAGGCCGGTTCGGCCCGGAGCGTGGTCTCAGCCGGGTACTCGACCTGCTGGCCAAGCACCAGATCACCGGCACGTTCTACGTGCCAGGGCACACGGCCGATCACCACCCTGACGCGATCTCGGCGATCGCCGCCGGAGGTCACGAGCTTGGCCACCATGGCTACCTGCATCTCGGCAGCGAGGGCCTGGATTCCGATGGCCAGCGAACCGAGCTCGAGCGCGGCCTGGCAGCGTTCGAGCGGCACGGGATCCGCCCCGTCGGCTACCGGTCACCGGGCTGGGAGCTAATGCCAGAAACGCTGGCGATGCTGTCCGAGCTCGGGTTCAGCTACGACAGCAGCCTGATGGCTGACGACAGGCCGTACTGGGAAGTCAGCGGGTCGGCGCAGCTGCTTGAGCTGCCTGGGCACTGGAGCCTCTGTGACTGGCCGTACTTCGGCTTCACGCCCTATCAGGGCGGGCTGCTCGCCGATCCGGCGGCTGTCGAGCGCATCTGGCTCGAGGAATTTGAGTCGGCCAGGGCCGAGCGCCGGCTCGTCACCTACACCATGCATCCTGAGGCCATTGGCCGCGGTTACCTGATCCGGATGCTGGAGCGCGTGATCACGGGGATGCTGGAGCGCGGGCGGCCCTGGTTCGCGACGCACGCCCAGATCGCCGCACTGGCACGCAGGCCGTCCCCAGCGACTGCGACACCGCACCCGGCGGGTTAGCAGGAGGCACCGTCTCTCCTGAGCCACCGAGCGTATCCATCGGCTGTGCTACCGCGGTCGGATGCGGAATCAGCCTCTCGTGTGATGACAGCCGGGCGACAGACCAGGCAGGGTGGTACCGCTCATGGTTGACTCGCACTGCCAAGGAGGGGTCTCGTTCAGGTGATCGCAGAACCTGCGAGCGAAGCGCAACCGCGACCGGGAGAGGTCGGCCGGGCTGAGCCCGTCATCGCCACAACCGCGCTGACGAGGCGTTTTGGTGCCTCGATCACGGCGCTCGACGAACTCACCATGGCCGTCGGGGCGGGCATCACCGGCCTGGTCGGCGCGAACGGGGCTGGCAAGTCGACGCTGATCAAGATCCTGCTCGGCCTGCTGCCGCCGACCAGCGGGAAGGCCAGCGTCCTCGGGATGGACACCACCGCTCACGGCGAACGGATCCGGTCGCTGACCGGTTATATGCCCGAGCACGACTGCCTGCCACCCGACGTGACGGCGACGGAGTTCGTGACCCATATGGGGCGGATGTCGGGCCTGCCCCCAACCGCGGCAAAGGAGCGGGCGGCCGAATCCCTCCGGCACGTGGGCCTGTACGAGGAGCGCTACCGGCAGATCGGCACCTACTCCACGGGCATGAAGCAGCGGGTCAAGCTGGCGCAGGCGCTGGCGGGCGATCCGCGGCTGCTGCTGCTCGACGAGCCGACCAACGGCCTGGATCCGGCAGGCCGCACTGCGATGCTCGACCTGATCTGCCGGATCGGCGGCAACTTCGGCATTTCCGTCGTCGTGTCCTCGCACCTGCTCGGCGAGATCGAGCAGATCTGCGATCACCTGATCGTCGTCGACGGCGGCCGGCTGCTGCGGTCGGCCACGATGAGTTCGTTTACTCAGGCGAGCCAGGTACTGGTGATCGAGGTCGATGAGGGAGCTGACCTGCTCACGGCCGAACTGTCCGGCCGTGGCCTTGACCCGGTGCGCAGCGGGCGCGAGCTGCTCCTGCTGATCGATGGCGACGCCATGTTCGATCTCGTGCGCGACTCCGTCGCGAGACTCGGGCTGCCGCTGACCAGGATGGAGCAGCGCAGGCACCGGGTCGAGGAGTTGTTCCGCGACGACGGCGGGATGGCCGGGCTGGATGAGCCAGGCGGGCTGGCCGGGCCAACCGGGCTGACCTGGGGCTCAGGACTGACAGGAGCGGCCGATGGCCACTGAGCACACCGCGGGCGCGGGCCTGGTCGCACCGGGCACCGGCGTCATCCACGATATCGGTTACCAGACCTACGACGGGCCCAGGTTCGGCCGCGGGAAGATCGCCATCGCGCTGTGCTGGCACAGCTTCCGGTCGGCCTTTGGATTCGGCCGTGGCGCGAAGGCCAAGATCCTGCCGGTGTTCGCGTTCGTGATCATGTGCGCTCCGGCGGTGATCAATGCCGTGGTCATGGCGCTTGGCCGGTCGCATACCCGGGTGGTCGACTACGACACCTATACCGGGACGCTGCGGGTGCTCGTACTGCTCGTGTTCATCGCCGCACAGGCGCCCGAACTGGTCTCCCGCGACCTGCGCAGCCGGGTGCTGCCGCTGTATTTCGCCAGGCCGATCCGCCGGCCTGACTACCCGGCGGCCAAGTACGGCGCGTTCGTCCTGGCCTGCCTGGCGATGATCGACATCCCCGTCCTGCTCCTCTACGTCGGCACGATCTTCCAGGTACACGGCGGAGCGGCGATCTGGGCCCAGACCAGGGCAGTGATCCCCGGCCTGCTGGTCGGGCTGATGTGGGCCGTTGTCCTGGCCGCGGTCGGGCTCGCGCTCGCCTGCGTCAGCGGCCGCCGGGCCTTCTCGACCGGCGCGGTCGCGATCTTCCTGTTCATGACCTGGTCGCTGACCACCGTACTGACCAAGATCTCAGCTGAGACCGGCCCGCCGGGCCCTGGCAGCCACGTCGTCGTTGGAGCGCATGCGACGGCTCCCCAGGTATCCGCAGCCGGCCATCTGTTCGGGCTGATCAGCCCGTTCACGGTGCTCGATGGGGTGCGGCAGTGGCTGGGCGGTACCAGCCAGGGGATCGTCGCCGATCCTGGGCGGTACGGCTTGGCCTACGGCGGCATGCTGCTGGTGTTCCTCGCGGTCAGCCTGGCCGCGCTGGTGCGCAGGTACTCGAGCGTGAGCGTCGCATGAGGGCCATCGAACTGCGCAACGTCTCGCGCTGGTATGGCAACGTCGTCGCCGTCAATGACGTCACGATGACGATCGGGCCGGGGATCACCGGGCTGCTCGGCCCGAACGGTGCCGGGAAGACCACGCTGCTGAACCTGATGGCCGGGTTCCTGGCTCCCTCGCGCGGCGAGCTGACCGTCGGCGGCCGGGCGAGCTGGCGCAATCCAGCGGTGTTCAGCACTCTTGGCCTGGTGCCCGAGCGTGACTCGGTCTACGCGTTCCTGACGGGGATCGACTTCGTCCGGTCGACAGCGAAGCTGCACCGGCTGCCCGATCCCGACGCTGCCGCGCGGCGCGCGATCGGGATCGTCGAGATGGCTGAGGCGCAGGGCCGCCGGATCGCGACCTACTCCAAGGGAATGCGGCAGCGGATCAAGGTCGCCGCCGCGCTCGTGCACGATCCCGAGGTGCTGCTGCTCGACGAGCCGTTCAGCGGCATGGATCCGCGTCAGCGGCTGCAGATGATGGACCTGCTCGAAGAGATGGCGCAGCGGGGCAGGACCATCCTGTTCAGCTCGCACATCCTCGAGGAAGTCGAGCGGATGTCCGGCACGATCCAGGTGATCGTCGGCGGCAGGCTGGCCGCTTCCGGTGACTTTCGCGCCATCCGGCGGCTGATGACCAGCAGGCCGCACGTGTTCCTGGTCAGGACCTCGGCGGACCGCGCGCTGGGGGTGGCGCTGATCAGCCGCCCCGCCGTGACGGGCGTGGAACTGACGCCGCGCGGGTTGCAGGTCAGGACATCGGACTTCGGCGCGTTCGCGAGGGAGCTCGCCGGGTTGTGCCGCGACGGCGACATCAGGCTCCGCGAGGTGCTGCCGTCTGACGAGTCGCTGGAGAGCGTGTTCTCGTACTTGTTGACGGCGTAAGGAGACAATGGTGAACCCGGTGTCCGGTCTGCTTAACCCCGTCGTGCTGCGGATCACCCTGCGCGCCACGCTCGGCCGCAAGCGGGCGCTGGTCTTCATGCTGGTGCCGCTGGTTCTGATCCTGATCACCGTGGCGCTGAAGGTGGTGGCCAATAGCCCGGTCTGGCCGGCCGAATTCCTCGGCGTTTTCGGCTTCTCCGTGGTGCTGCCGCTGACGGCGCTCATCATCGGCACCAGCGTGCTCGGCGCTGAGATCGATGACGGCAGCATCGTTCACCTGCTGGCGACGCCCGTTAACAGGCTCAGCGTCGTCATCTCCAAGTTCATCGCCGCCATGCTGCTGACGATTATGTTCGGGGCGATACCCGAATTCCTTGCGGCGGCTATTGCCAAAGGCTTCGGCGACAAGCTGACGATCGGGTTGCTGGTCGGCGCGCTGATCGCTTCGGTGGCTTACAACGCGCTGTTCGTGATGCTCTCTGTCCTGACCACGCGGGCGATCGCTGTCGGGCTGGCGTACCTGCTGGTCTGGGAGGGGCTGCTCGGCAACTTGATCGGCGGGGTCAGGGTGCTGTCGATCGGCCAGTACTCGGTCAGCGTGGCCGAGTCCATCGCGAAGACGTCTGCCCTGAACGCGCACTTGACGTTTCAGACAGCGATCATCATGGCGGTCGCTGTCACCGTCGTGACCCTGGGCATAGCCGCGCGGCGGCTGTCCGCGTTCGCGCTTAAGGGCGACGCGGTCTAGGCCCGATCCGTCAGCGCGGCGTTTCCGGTCCCGGGACGAAGCTCGGGCCGTGACCAGGGATGATCACGGATGCGATACTCAAGATCCGGGCCCGGCTCCGGCTCAGAACGTCCTGGTCCGGGCTGAACGGGTCGTCCGCCGGACCATCGGCACCCCACCAGGCATGGGTGCACACGTAGATGCCGTCAGCTGTCGACGCCACCGTGCTGATGTCCTGGTCAGTGTGACCTGGGGTCGCCATCAGGCGGATGGAGGGGCTGAGCCCGGCGCCCTCCGCATCGCGGGAGATCCAAAGGTCGCCGTCGTAGACGGCCCAGAAGTCGTGGATCCTCGCATTCGGGAACAAGGCGGCGTTGACCGTGTGATCCGGATGGTGGTGGCTGAAGACCACATCGGTCACCGAGCCTGGGTCGATGTCGTGCCCGGCGAGAGCGGCCAGCAGCGCGGCCCGGGAAGAGACCATGCCAGGATCCACGACGACGGCTGCGTTTGCGTCGACGATCAGCGTGACCGTGCTGCCAACCCGGTCACCGCCGGCGTCTTCGCGGGCGTATCCGTCCTGCAGGACGTGCACCAGCGCCGTTCCGGCCGACGGGATCCGGGCGCCGTCCTGCGCGCCGGCAGCATTCTGGGCTTGCTGGTCTGGCATATGCCGAGACACTACCTGGTGAGCCTGATGATCACGCAGTCGTGGCGGATAGAACAACCAAGACCGCGTGATCATCCGGCGCTTGGGCTAGCTGGCGGCCGCGGCCTTGTGCTTCTGCTTCAGTGCCTTCTTGTAGGACCGGACGGCGGTGAGCGAGGTGTCATCGTTGATATCGGCGACCGAGTAGTGCGATCCGGCCTCGCCGAAGTGACCGGCGGCCTCGCGCCAGCCTTCTGGCTGGATGCCGAACTGCTTGCCGAGCAGGGCAATGGTGATCTGCGCCTTGTAAGCTCCGAAACCGGGTAGCTCGGCCAGGCGGCGCCGCAGCTCCGCGCCGTCTCGCGCCGTAGCCCAGAGCGCGCTCGCATCGCCGTCATAGCGGTCGGCGACGATCCTTGCGAGTTCCTGTGCCCGCGCCGCCATGGCCCTCGGGAACCTGTGCAGCGCCGGGCGCTCGGCGAAGACCGCGGCGAGCGCGTCAGGGTCGAAGTCGGCCAGCTCCTGCGCGGACGGCTCGTGGCCGAGCCGCAACGCGAGCTGATAGGGCGAGTTGAATGCCTTCTCGAACGGGACCTGCTGGTCGAGCATCATCGCCAGCAACAGCGCGAACCCGTCGCGGGACAGCAGCTCATTGGCCTGTGGCTCGATCGGCAGCGACAGTGTCATGTGTTTTCCTCCAGGACGTTCTGGACATCATCTCGCACTGGACGTGGCCGCAGCACTCCGGCGGGGAGCTACCGTGGGTCCTGACGGAAGTGATCGCGCGGTCGGTCAGGATAGGGCCGGGATGCCGTCATCCCGTAGCGAAGGGAAGGCCGGATATGACCCCTCACATGAAGATTGGCATCGCCGGAGTCGTCATCGGGCTGATTCTTCTCATCATCAACCCATGGCTCGCCCTGGCCGTGATCGCTTTGGCGATCGCGATCCCCGGAGTCGCGTACGCGATGCTCGACTCGAACCAGAAGGCCAGGCTGCGCCAGATCCGCAGCCGCAGGCAGATCGGCCGGTAGCTGAGCGGTTGTCCGTGGCCGGGTGTCCGTGGCCGGGTGTCCGTGTCCGGGCTGGCCGGCCTGGCAGAGCTGCCAGACCGCTAGCCGAGCTGACCGGGGTACAGCAAGGCGAGCTCGCGCGGATAGCCAGCGATCAGCCTGAGCTCGTCGTCGGTGAGCGGCTTGCCCGTCGCCGATCCGCAGAGCTGGACTAGCCGGAAGATCAGGTCCTCGTTGTCTGCTGAGCCGATTCCCAGCCCCTCCATCACGTGCCGGAACCCGGCCATGCCGCCATACTCGCCGGTCAGCACGACGCGCCCGGCACGCGCATGCCAATCGCGAGGGAATGGGCCGAGCGTCTCATCGTCGTACAGCTCGTAGTTCTGCCTGTCCTTCAGCGCGCCGTCAGCGTGGATGCCTGATTCGTGCGCGAAGGCGTTGCGGCCCGTGCCCGGCTGGTTCTGCGGCAG
>DASWGE010000200.1:0-2117 GCA_036393895.1 Streptosporangiaceae bacterium
GGTCGGTCGGCGGCGGACGCAGGCCGCGCGGCCATAGCCGCCACGCCCGCACCGTGCACGCTTCGACCGCGTAGAGCGTGACCTGGGCCTGCAGGTATAGCCAGGCCATCAGGCCGAGCACCACGCCGAACACGCCGTACAGCGCCGAGGTGTGCCGCAGCGTGTGCCCGACGATAAAGGTGCCAAGCAACTGCAGTGCCTGCCAGGAGACGGCCGACAGTATCGCGCCCAGACGCAAATCGGTCCAGCTGACCTCGGCCGCCGTGGCGAGCCGGAGCGCGAGCCAGAAGACTCCGACATTGCCAGCGAAAGCCAGGGCGATGATCCCGGCTTCAGCGAGAACGCCGATCACCAGGTGACCTGCTCCAACGGCCAGGCTGGACAGGAACGAGGTGAGGATCTGCCCTAGGCCGATCACAACGACGAGCCCGAAGCTGCGGAGCGCCGATGCGGGAAACGCCGGCCGGCGGTCAAGGGGAACGGCCCATGCGGAGTTGAGGGCGTTCTGCATCGCCCTAGCGACGCCCCTGGCCCCGAACAGCGCACCGATCAGGCCGGCCGCCAGCGCAAGACCCGTGCCGGTCAGCGGATGGACGCTGTTCTTGATCTGCGTCCCGATCACCGGATAAGCGCTCAGCGCCGAGTCGACCAGCTTATGGCGCAGGGCCGGGTCATGCCGAAGCACGAGATCCAGCAGGGTAACCAGCACCAGCAGCAGCGGGAATATCGCTACGAAAGCGTAATAAGCGATCAGCGCCGCCAGATCGCCCGCCCGGTCATCGCTGAACTTCTTCCACACGGCCACCGCGAACGCGGCAGGCGGCCAGCGGCGCTGCAGCGCGTCGGCACGGTCGAGCAGATCGTCAATGAGCTTCATCACAGCAAGAGCTACCCAGATCCGCCCTTCACCATAAGGACGGGCAGCCGCAGGTCCGTGGCCCGGCCGCCGGGCGTCCCGGCCCCAATCAGAGCGGATCCCGGCCTCGCGCCTGATCAGGAAGATAGTTAGCCTATGAAATAACTTAGGCTCGTACCCGGTTCAGACGTTGGTACCGGCAGATCACACCCAGTGAGGGCGCACTGACTTGACTACGGCAGACCGCAGGCAGGGTGACGGCAACGCGAGCACAGCTGTGCAGGGCTCTGACGGCAAGCGGGGTCTGCGGGGGGCGCACTACAAATGGGTCGCGCTGTCCAACACGACGCTCGGCATGCTCGCGGCGACGGTCAACGCCTCTATCGTCATCATCTCGCTGCCGGCGATCTTCCGCGGCATCCACCTCAACCCGCTGACTCCTAGCAACATCAGCTACCTGCTCTGGATGCTGATGGGCTACCTGGTCGTCTCCGCGGTGCTGGTCGTCACGCTCGGCAGGCTCGGCGACATCTACGGCCGGGTGAAGATGTACAACCTGGGCTTCGCGATCTTCGGCCTCGGCGCCCTCGCGCTGCCGTTCGACCCGCTGACGGGTCCGGGCGGGGCGCTATGGCTGATCGGTTTCCGGATCATCCAGGCGGTCGGCGGCGCCATGCTGATGGCCAACTCGCCCGCGATCCTGACCGACGCGTTCCCGTTCAACCAGCGCGGCATGGCCATGGGCATCAACCAGGTCGCCGGCATCTCAGGCCAATTCATCGGCCTGATCCTGGGCGGCATCCTCGCCGCGGTCGACTGGCGCCTGGTTTTCCTCGTCTCGGTCCCGATCGGGATCGGCGGCGCCATCTGGTCCTACCTGAGCCTGCGCGAGACAGGCGAGCGGACGCCGGCCAAGATCGACTGGCTGGGCAACGTGACCTTCGCGGTAGGCCTGATCGCGCTGCTGACCGGCATCACGTACGGCATCCAGCCCTACGGCGGGCATTCGATGGGCTGGACCAGCCCTGTCGTGCTGAGCGGCCTGATCGGCGGCGTCGTGCTGCTGACCGCGTTCTGCTTCATCGAGCTACACGTCGACGCGCCGATGTTCGATCTGCGACTACTAAAGATCCGGTCCTTCTCGACCGGCACGGCCTCCGCGCTGCTGGCCTCGATCTCCCGCGGTGGCATGCAGTTCATGCTGATCATCTGGCTGCAGGGCATCTGGCTGGTGCTGCACGGTTACTCATTCATCGACACC
>DASWGE010000201.1:0-2574 GCA_036393895.1 Streptosporangiaceae bacterium
TGATCGCGGGACGCTAAGGTCCTGCCATGTTCGCAGTAACCGCCGCCAGGTTCAGCTCCGACGATCCGCTGTCCGCTCTCGAGCTGGGCGAGCACGCCGAGCCTGTGCCACCGGATGGCTGGACCACCGTCGATGTCAAGGCAGCGTCGCTCAACCATCACGATGTCTGGACGCTGCGCGGGGTGGGCATCTCTGCCGACAGGCTGCCGATGATTCTCGGCTGCGACGCTGCCGGGGTCGATGCCGAAGGCAACGAGGTAGTGGTGCACGCCGTCATCAGTGACCACGCGGCCGAGTACGCCGACGAAACGCTCGACCCGGCGAGGTCGCTGCTGTCGGAGCGGTACGACGGCACGTTCGCCGAGCGGGTGGCGGTCCCGCGCCGGAACCTTGTACCGAAGCCCGCGGCGCTCTCCTTCGCCGACGCTGCCTGCCTGCCAACGGCCTACCTCACCGCCTACCGGATGCTCTTCGACAAGTCCGGCCTCGAGCCGGGCAGCACGATCCTGGTTCAGGGCGCGGGCGGCGGCGTCGCGACGGCGCTCATCAAGCTCGGGTCGGTGGCGGGCCACCGGATCTGGGCGACAAGCAGGAGCGAGGAGAAACGTCAGCGGGCCATGGAGCTCGGAGCTGACCAGGTGTTCCCGCCCGGCGCCAGGCTGCCTGAGCGAGTGGATGCCGTGATGGAGACCGTCGGCGAGGCTACGTGGTCCCACTCGCTCAAGTCACTGCGGCCAGGCGGCCGCCTGGTGATCGTGGGCGCGACCAGCGGCACGATGCCGCCGGCCGATCTGGCCAGGATTTTCTTCCTTCAGCTGTCGGTCGTCGGCTCGACAATGGGCAGCAGGGACCAGCTAGGCAGGCTCGCGACATTCTGCGAGCAGACGGGCCTGCGGCCGCTCATCGACCGGGTGCTGCCAATGAACCAGGCGCGGGAGGGCATTGCCGCCATGATCAACGGCGATTTGTTCGGGAAAGTCGTCTTCACGTCCTGAGCTGGCCCGCTCAGCCCGGGTGCCCGGCCCAAGGTACGCTTCGCCTCCCGTGCCGGGCTGGGAAGCAGCCGTCGTCGGGCGCCGGCGTGCCGGGAACGCAGCCGTCCTCGGGTGCCGCTGCGTCAGGGAAGCAGCGGCGTGGCCGTTCGCCGTCCGCGGGCGCCGGCCTGCGCCCTGAGGGTGCAGCCTGGTCGAGCGCCACCCTCGCAGCGCGCTCAAGTGAGGCGAGCACGATCCTCATGACTCCTCCTTGCCCGACCCTGGCGCCCCGGGCGGCCCGGGCGCCCCAGAAGCTCCGGGCGGCCGGAAGACCTCATTCCTGATCCGGTTCAGCGCATCGGTCAGAATCCTGCCGAGATTGCCCACGGCGTCCTCGCTGAGTGCCTCTGCCTGCCACGCTACGCCGCGTAGTTCCCTGGCGAAAGCGGCGGCAAGGCGCTCGAGATCAACAACGAGGTCGCGATCGGCGTCACGTAGCCCGCGCCCGCCGCCTCGGCTGGCCGCCCATTCCTGCTTGCTTGCCTTAGCCCACTCTTTCCATTCCTTCTGGCTGGCCTTGGCGCGATCCTTCCACTCCTGCTTTCCGGTCCATTCCCGCCAGTCCCGCTGCTCGGCCCAGTCGGCCCAGGCGCGCCAGTCGCGCCGATCCGCCCAGTCGGCCCAGTCCCGCCAGCCGCCGGAAGGCCAGCGGCGCTGCTGGCTTTCCTGTCGGGCCGACTCGTCATCGCCGCCCGACCTGTCCTGCTCGCGACTTGAGCCGCCAGACTCGCCCGCACCGGGTTGTGCCTCGCCTGCCGCCTTAGTCCAGACCGAATCGGTCCCGGCTCCGGTCGGCTTGGACTGCGCCGCCGGAGCTGCTGGTTCATCGCTAGCCGCCTGCGCCCGGTCGGATTCCGCTTGCACTGGCTCAGCCTGGGCCTGCTCAGCGTGGGCCTGCGCCTGGTCGGCCTGGGCTTGGGCCTGGTCGGCTTGGGCTTGCGCCTGGTCGGCCCTGGCCTGCGCCACGTCGGCTTCGGCTTGGGCCCGGTCAGCCGCGGCGTCAGCACCTCCGCTGCCGGCGCGGTCCCGCCGGCCCCCGTCGTGGCCCGGGCGGCCGGCCTCGCGTACCGCCCAGGTGAACTCGTCCCTGAGGCTCCTGACAGTCTCCCTGACGTCCCTGCTGATCTCCCTCGCGATGTCGCGCACCGAAGCGGACAGCTCGTCTTCCAGGTCTGCCAGGTCGTCGAGCCTCCCGTTCAGTTCCTCGCGGCCGGCGTCAGTGATCTTGTAGACCTTCTTGCCGTCGATGACTTCGTGGGTGACCAGGCCCTCTTCCTCGAGCCTCGCGAGCCTGGGATAGATCGTGCCTGGTGAGGGCGAATAGACGCCGAGGAACCTATCCTGGAGCAGCCTGATGACGTCGTAGCCGTGGCGTGGCGCCTCGTCAAGAAGCTTGAGCAGGTAGAGGCGCAATCCGCCATGCCTGAAGACCGGACTCACGATCGTCCTCCTCTCATCAGACGCGAAGGTCCCGGCGACCACTCGTTCAGCTCGATCTTATATGCGATATATCTCGTCTGGCAAAGTTGAACGCTAAATC
>DASWGE010000202.1:0-5366 GCA_036393895.1 Streptosporangiaceae bacterium
GCACCGAGCACAGGCAGCCTACCCGCGATCACCGGCGGCCTCATCCGCCGGCAGGGCACGTTCACCAGCCGGATCAGCAGGGACGGGTCAAGCGAGTTCCCCCTAGAAGCGTCTAGATACCAGCTCTACGCGTCGCTTGGCTGCCCGTGGTCCCAGCGCGCCCTCATCGCCTGCCGCCTGCTCGGCCTGGACCGCGTCATCGGGCTGACCCTCACCGACCCGGTCGCGGACGAGCAGGGCTGGAAGTTCAGCGACGACAGCGGCGACCCGCTGACGGGCGCCAGGTTCCTGTCCGATCTCTACCTGGCGACCGATCCTTCCTACCAGGGTTCCTTCACCGTGCCGCTGATCTGGGATCTGCGGACCCGCAGGATCGTCAGCAACGACGTGGCCCAGATCACCGTGATGCTGGAGACCGAGTTCAGGCCGTTCCACAAGCCGGGAGCGCCCGACCTCTACCCGGCCGCGCGGCGCCGCGAGATCGAGTCGCTTGCGACGCTCATCTTCCATACGGTCAATGCCGGCGTCTACAAGGCCGGCCTCGCGACGACGCAGTCCAGCTACGAGCAGGCTGTTGAGGCCGTGTTCACCACCCTCGACGCGCTCGAAGAGCGGCTGGCCCGCCGGCGCTTCTTGCTCGGCGACCTGATAACCGAGGCCGACGTCCGGCTCTATCCCACGCTCGCCAGGTTCGACGCCGTCTACTACCACAAGTTCAACTGCAATTTGCGGCGGCTCAGTGACTACCCGCACCTGTGGGCCTACACCCGCGACCTGTACAACCACCCGGGATTCGGTGAGACCACGGACCTCAGGCAGATCAAGCGCCACTACTATCAATCGGCCGAATGGATTACCGCGAGCGCCAAATACGGCATAGTGCCCGTCGGACCCCAAATCAACTGGAACGAGCCTCATGGCAGGGCCAGGATGCCGGGTTAGGCTAGATCTCAGGCTGGTGTGGTCCGCCGGGTAGCCTTGCCAGGAGGGGTCCTCCAACCAATCAAGCTCCGGAAGAGGCGATGTCGGCCGTGTCTGCCGAGTTCTCGCGCGCGCCCGCGAATGCGGCGGCGCCAGCTCACCGCTCCGGCGGTAGCGGTGAGCCGCCAAGCAGCGAACAGGACACCGGCGAGCAGGACGCCGAGACGAAGCAGCGAGGTCCGAGCGCCAAGCGGACGCCGGGCACGGACTTCGGGCCCAACGAGTGGCTGGTGGATGAGCTCTACCAGCAGTACCAAGCCGATCCCGGCTCGGTCGACCGGGCCTGGTGGAATTTCTTCGCCGACTACCGGCCGGAGCCCATCGATTCGAGGAGGCCGCAAGCCCCGGCCCAGGGCCAGGCCCCAGTTCAGCGGCCGGGCGCTGGCGCGGCACCGTCGCCGGCACCTCGGCCAGGCCAGGAGGTTCCGGACGGCCAGACCGCGAGCGCCGGGACCAGCCGGGGCGGGCGCGGTGCGCCCGCCAGTGCCCCCCAGGCCGCGAATGCCACGGAGACCGCCAATGCCGCGCAGGCCCCGCAGGACGCGCAGGGCACCCTCACGCGCAATGGCGAGGCCTCCGAGGCCGAGCAGGCTCACGGTGCCGCTGAGATCAGGCTGCGCGGGGCCGCCTCCCGGACGGTCGCCAACATGGAGGCCAGCCTCCGAGTGCCGACGGCCACGTCCGTGCGCGCCGTCCCCGCCAAGTTGCTCATCGACAACCGGATCGTGATCAACAACCACCTTGCCCGCGGCCGCGGCGGCAAGGTCTCCTTCACCCACCTCATCGGCTACGCGATCATAAGGGCGCTCGCGGCAGCGCCCGAGATGAACGACTCCTACGCTGAGGTTGACGGCAAGCCCGTCCTGATCAAGCCCGAGCACGTCAACCTGGGCCTGGCGATCGACGTGCATAAGGAGGACGGCACCCGCCAGCTGCTTGTGCCGAACATCAAGGCGGCCGAGCGGATGGACTTCCGCCAGTTCTGGCTGGCCTACGAGGACGCCGTGCGGAAGACGAGAAGCGGCAAGCTCACCGTCGCCGACTTCGCCGGCACCACCATCAGCCTGACCAACCCGGGGACGATCGGGACCGTCCAGTCCGTGCCCAGGCTGATGCCTGGACAGGGCTGCATCGTAGGCGTCGGCGCGATGGAATACCCGGCCGCCTACCAGGGCGCGTCCGCCGAGACCCTGGCCAGGCTGGCTATCAGCCAGACGGTGACGCTCACGTCCACCTACGACCACCGGATCATCCAGGGAGCGCAGTCCGGCGAGTTCCTACGGATCATCAGCCGCCTGCTGCTCGGCGAGGACGAGTTCTACGAGCAGATCTTCACCTCCTTGCGGATCCCGTACGAGCCGGTCCGCTGGGTACGCGACATCCCAGCAGGGCACGAGAACGACATCAGCAAGGCCGCCAGGGTGCACGAGCTGATCCACGCCTACCGGGTGCGCGGCCACCTGCTCGCTGACACCGATCCGCTGCAGTACGCCCAGCGCAAGCATCCCGACCTGGACATCAACCAGCACGGCCTGACTTTGTGGGATCTCGAGCGCCAGTTCGCCACCGGCGGCTTCGGCGGCAAGCCGCGGATGCTGCTGCGGGAAATACTCGGCGTGCTGCGGGATGCCTACTGCCGCACGGTCGGCCTGGAGTACATGCACATCCAGAATCCGGCGGAACGCGCCTGGCTGCAGGACCGGGTCGAGCGGCCACACCGGAACCCTGAGCACGACGAGCAGATGCGGATCCTGTCCAGGCTGAACGTGGCCGAGGCGTTCGAGATGTTCCTGCAGACCAAGTTCGTCGGCCAGCGCAGGTTCTCGCTCGAGGGGGCCGAGTCGCTGATCCCGCTGCTCGACGAGGTGCTCAACGAAGCGGCCAAGGGCGGACTGCACGAAGCCGTCATCGGGATGGCGCATCGCGGCCGGCTGAATGTGCTGGCGAACATCATCGGCAAGTCCTACGACCAGATCTTCAGCGAGTTCGAGGGATACGTCGATCCTGGCAGCACGCACGGCTCAGGCGACGTCAAGTACCACCTGGGCGCCGAGGGCCGGTACACCACGGCGGACGGCAGGACTATCCCGGTCGGCCTGGTCGCGAACCCGAGTCATCTCGAGGCCGTAGACCCGGTTCTGGAGGGCGTGGTCAGGGCCAAGCAGGACGTGCTGGACATCGGCGATCCCGGCTTCACCGTCCTGCCTGTGCTGGTCCATGGCGACGCCGCGTTCGCCGGCCAGGGCGTGGTCGCCGAAACGCTCGAGCTCTCCCAGCTTCGCGGCTACCGCACCGGCGGGACTGTCCACATCGTCGTGAACAACCAGGTCGGCTTCACCACCGATCCGCGTTCCTCACGCTCAAGCGTGTACGCCACCGACGTGGCCCGCACGATCCAGGCGCCGATCTTCCACGTGAACGGCGACGACCCGGAAGCCGTGGTCCGGGTCGGACGGCTGGCGTTCTCCTACCGCGAGACCTTCGCCAAGGACGTCGTCATCGACATGGTCTGCTACCGGCGCCGCGGCCACAACGAGGCCGACAACCCCTCTTTCACCCAGCCGCTGATGTACGACCTGATCGATGCCAAGCGCTCGACCAGGAAGCTGTACACCGAGTCGCTGATCGGACGCGGCGATATCACGCTGGATGAGGCGGAGCACATACTCAGGGACTACCAGCAAGAGCTTGAGCGGGCCTTCACAGAGACCCGCGAGCTGACCTCCAAGCCGACGGAGCCACGCTCGGTCGTCCCCACCCCGCCCGGCCCGCCGCGACAGGCCAGCCCCATCGACCACATCCAGGCGCCGACCGCGATCTCCGAGGAGACGATCAAGAGGATCGTCGACACGCAGCTGAACTTGCCGGAAGGCTTCACGCCGCATCCCCGCCTTGCCCCGCAACTCGCCCGCCGGGCCGCGCTGGTCGAGCGGGATGAGATCGACTGGGCCACGGGCGAGATGCTGGCGTTCGGCGCGACGCTGATCGGCGGCAACGCGGTGCGGCTGGTGGGCCAGGACAGCCGCCGCGGCACATTCGGGCAGCGGCACGCCGGGCTAGTTGACCGCCACACCGGCGAGGAGTACACCCCGCTGCGCCAGCTGAACAACGGCAACGCGAAGTTCCACGCGTATGACTCGCTGCTGTCCGAGTTCGCAGCCGTCGGATTCGAGTACGGCTACTCTGTCGCCAGGCCCGACGCGCTCGTCTGCTGGGAGGCCCAGTTCGGGGACTTCGTCAACGGAGCGCAGACGATCCTGGACGAGTTCATCTCCTCGGGCGAGCAGAAGTGGGGCCAGCGGTCGGGCGTCGTGCTGCTGCTCCCGCACGGATACGAGGGTCAGGGCCCTGACCACTCCTCGGCCAGGGTCGAGCGATTCATGTCGCTGTGCGCGCAGGACAACATGACCGTGGCGATGCCGAGCACGCCGGCCAGCTATTTCCATCTGCTCCGCTGGCAGGTGCTGTCGGAGAGGACCAAGCCGCTGGTCGTGTTCACGCCGAAGAGCATGCTCCGGCTGAAGACGGCGGTCTCCGCTGTCGGCGATTTCACCAGCGGCTCGTTCCGGCCCGTCCTGACCGACCCCGGCGTAGCCGACCCGGCCCGGGTGCGGCGCGTGCTGCTGTGCTCCGGCAAGATCTATTACGACCTCGCCGAGAAGCGCAGGGCCGGCCAGCGCGATGACGTGGCGGTCGTCCGCGTGGAGCGGCTGTACCCGCCGCCCGTGCCGGAGATCGCCGCCGCGCTCGCCACTTACCCGGACGCCAGCGAACTCGTCTGGGTGCAGGAGGAGCCGCTCAACATGGGCGCCTGGCCGTACATGGCGATGCACCTGCCCGCGGCGATCGGGCGCGGCCTCGGCCTGATAGGACTGCCGGAGAGCTCGGCGCCCGCCCAGGGTTCGGCCAAGACGCACGCGGCCGAGCACGCCGCGCTCGTCGCCGCGGCGCTCGGCTAGCGCGGAGGCGTGCCGTGTATTTCACCGACCGCGGCATCGAGGAACTCGCCGGGCGGCGCGGCGCCGAAGACGTGACGCTGGGCTGGCTGGCCGAGAAGCTGACCGAGTTCGTCGACCTTCACCCCGAGGACGAGGCGGCGGTCGAGAGGCTGGCCACCTGGCTGGCCAGGACCGAGGATGACGAGGATTAACAAGATCCCCCGGTGCTGGCGTGTGCCCGTTTGATGATCACGCGGTCGTTGCTCATAGAGAAGCCACACCCGCGTGATCATCTTCGGTGCTTCCGATTTAGCGTTCAACTTTGCCAGACGAGATATATCGCATATAAGATCGAGCTGAACGAGTGGTCGCCGGGACCTTCGCGTCTGATGAGAGGAGGACGATCGTGAGTCCGGTCTTCAGGCATGGCGGATTGCGCCTCTACCT
>DASWGE010000203.1:0-14224 GCA_036393895.1 Streptosporangiaceae bacterium
CGGCATGCCGAGCCGCTACAAGCTGATGGCCCTGCTGGCTGCCTGGTGCGCGATGCGATTCGGCGACCTGGAACGAGCTCACGGGTTCATCGGGGCGCCGGCCGGCCTGTCGCATACCTACAATCCACGCGCGGTGATGGAGGCGCGGCTGGCCGGCTCGACTTCCCCGGGCGCGGCCGTTCCGCTTCGCCGCGGCCATTACGTCGTCAGCAGATCCCGACAAGCTGGTCGAAGTCAACACTGGACTCTGTCGTCGATTGTGGCCTGAGCGTCGGCGGGTACGTGAACTCAACCGATGGCACCTTGCCGGCTACGGCCGTGGCTGGAGGCTGCCGACGCAGGAGCTCCCTCGAGACCAGGCGACGGATCCACGTACTAACCGTCACGCCGTCCTGGCTGGCGAAGCGCTTTACCGCGGAGATCATGTCCGGGGAGAACCTCACCGGGATCATCCCGCTCTTCATAGGCCGCCGGCGTCGCTGGCCAGGTCCAGACGCCGTCAGGTGATCCGGGTCCGCGTAGAACTCGTAAGCCTCTGCCTCGTTCATGCCGTCACCTTGTGTCCTGCCGGTACTGCCTGTCAAGCTGCCGAGGTGCAGGGTAGACACCAATCGGCCTGCACCGCGCCGCGCTCTGGCCAGGGCACACCGGCACCGTTAGCACCTGATTGCCTGGCACCTCGCCCGTAAGCAGCCAGTGGGCCGGAGCGTACGCAGCTGGGTAGAACCGCGGATTGTCAGACCACACCTCGTAGACATCCTCCAGCCCCAGGGTCGCATGCTTGAAGAGGTGCGCGAGCTGCTCGTCGACCTCGAACGGGTCCTCGTCGTCAAGCAGCTCGTAGTCGAATCGCGCCGGGGGCCGGATTCTGATCCACGTGATACATTGTATTACATGGAACTCACTACCGCGATGCTCGCGGACGGGGCTCATGTTGCCGGAGGCAAGCTTTACATCCTCGGAGGCCAGTGGGATCGCCTGATGGCGGCCACATTCCCAACGCAGCATCCTTCGATGGCGCTTGCGCTGGTGATCAAGGTCGAGTACAACGAAGCGCCGCAGACCTATCAGCTCGATGTTGAGCTAACCCTCGACGGCCAGCCGATAGAGGGTACGAAGGTAGTCGGATCGATGGCAATCGGCCATGCAGCAGGGCAGGTACACGGCGCCCCGCAGTTCGCTCCGCTAGCCATTCCCTTCAACAACGTGACGTTCAGCGCGCCCGGCCGCTACGAGTGGGTCATCGCCGTGGGCACCAATGAACTGGGCCGAGTGCCGATCGAGGTCGTGCCAGGCCTGATGCCAGGCCTGGCCTCGGGCGGTGAGCAGGCACCGAGCGAGCGTTAAAGGATCAGCGGCGATCTTGCTTACGTTGGCTCATGGCCAACTTTTCCGCTGGCGGGCGACCATGGGCCGCACCGCGGCTTGAACCACGCCGACGTGCACCCCGGCTCGCGGCACCGGACCACCCGGTGCCCTTTGCCGGGCTCGCCGAGCGCGGCCGGGCAATCCTGACGCGCTGCGCATGCTGGTCGGGCACGCTGCGGGCACGAAATGCGAGAACCCGGCCGAAACCGGGGCTGACCTGCGTAAACACTGGCTCCCGCGATAGGACTCGAACCTATAACCTGCCGGTTAACAGCCGGACGCTCTGCCAATTGAGCTACGCGGGATCGGTGGTGACCGCGGCCCGAGATCAGCGATCCCAGGTGGTTTCACCGCGGGCACAAGGGTAGCGCACCTGCGCGGATGCGCGCGCCTGGCGGTGCCCCCGTGGTCGTGCGCGCATAACAATCCCCGTATCGGGCATGTACAACGAGGTCAGTGCGGCGCGTGAGGTGCGCAGGCCAACGGGGGTCCTGCCGGCCGCGACCTGACCTTCGGGAGAGGCCCAGATGCGCTTTTATCGATTCAGCTTCCTTAGCGGCCTGGCCATCGGCTACGTGCTCGGTGCGCAGGCAGGCCGCGAGCGCTACGAGCAGCTGAAGCAGCTTGCCCGCAAGGCCGCCGAGAGCCCGGCCATGCAACAGACCGCCGGTGCATTGCAGGCACAGGCTACGGCTACGGCCAAGACGGCGAAGGACAAGGCAGCGACCGGCATGCGCAAGGGGGCATCGAAGGTCGCAAGTCGGACCAGTGCGTCGGGCAGGTCTGGCTCGAAGGGCGAGACGAGTTCGTCAACGTCGACTGTTTCCGGCAACGGCGCGATGCCACGGACGGATAGTGACGACAACCGCCCTTTCGTTCCAGTTAACGGCAGCTTCGGCGAGCACGACCTCGGCTAGGCCGACCGCGCTGCCCTTGGCCGTAAGTCAGGTACTCAGGCCAGGTACTCGCGCAGCATCTGGGCCCGGCCTGGGTGCCGGAGCTTGACGAGGGTCTTGGATTCGATCTGCCTGATCCGTTCCCGCGTCACCCCGAAGTCCCTGCCGACCTCTTCCAGCGTGCGCGGCTGGCCGTCGAGCAGGCCGAACCGCAACTGAATGATGCGCTGCTCGCGCGGCGTGAGAGTATCAAGCACCTGCTCGAGCTGATCTTGCAGCATCATGAAGGCCGCTGCCTCGATGGGCACCACCGCATCGGCGTCCTCGATGAAGTCGCCGAGGTCCGAGTCTTCTTCGCCGATCGGCGCCTGGAGCGAGACAGGCTCCTGCGCGATTCGCTGGATTTCCGCGACCCGGTCGGCGGGGATGCCCATCTCGGCAGCCACCTCGGCAGGCGCGGGTTCACGACCCAGATCCTGGTGCAGCTGGCGCTGGATCCTTGCCATCTTGTTGATGGTCTCGACCATGTGTACGGGAATCCTGATCGTCCGCGCTTGATCGGCGATCGCCCTGGTAATCGCCTGCCTGATCCACCAGGTCGCGTACGTCGAGAACTTATAGCCCTTGGCGTAGTCAAACTTCTCCACGGCCCTGATCAGGCCGAGATTGCCTTCCTGGATCAGGTCAAGGAAGACCATGCCGCGGCCGATGTACCGCTTGGCGATGGAGACCACGAGCCGCAGGTTGGCCTCGATCAGCCGCTGCCTGGCCCGGTCGCCCAGATCGGCGATCATGGCGAGCTCTGCGCCGTTCGCGCCTGCTCCGACCATCTTGAAACCGCCGTGCAGCATCTCCTGAGCGAACAACCCGGCCTCGATGGCCTTGGCAAGCTCGACCTCATCGTGGGCGGTCAGCAGCGGCACCTTGCCGATCTCGCGGAGATAAATCCTGACCAGGTCCGATGTTCCGGACCGGCGCAGCCGGTCCGGGTCGTCGGCCCGGCGCGTCTCCTCGGCATCGTCCGAGCCAGAGTCGACGATCTCGACGCCGTCGTCGGCCAGCATGCGCATGACATCGTCGATGACCTCTGGCATCAGCTCGCAGCGGTCGAACGCTGCGTTGAGATCGGCGAGGGCCACGGTACCGTTCTCCCGCGCTCGCGAGACTATTTCGGTGACCTGGTCAGCGGATGCCGTGAGCACAGGAGTCATGCACAACAGTGTGCGACAGTTAGCCCGCGGCGGATGGAGCGAAAATTGTCACCCGATGGCAAGTTTGGCGGGGCATCAATTCAGGTAAGTACCTATGTTCACACACCCCCGCCGCGCTCCAGCAGCAGCTTGCGTCGTTGCTCGAGTGCGACGAGATCGCCGAACATCCGGTTGTAATCGGCCTGCTCGACCGGGTTCATTCGTTGCAGCCTCGCTTTTACCGCGACGATCTGCCGGGACACGGCAAGTTCTTCGATCTTAGTTAGCACGTCATCGGCGAACTTGGCGTCAGGCTCGGCGTCGGCTCCCGGTGCCTCAACCGATTCAACGGCCAGCCTGGTCAGGAACATGCGGGCGGTATCGTTCGGGGCCGCGCCGAGCAGCCGGTCGATCCACTCGCGCACCGGGCCCGCCGTCGCGACGCCGCCGCAGCCGGCGATCAACTCACGCACCGCCCGGTGCGGGGGGGCCGTGAACGCATCGGGCCCCATGCTGTCGAAAGCGGGCCCCAGCAACGCGGGCCGCTGGAGAGCCAGCTTCAGCACCTGCCGCTCAAGGTTGATCACTGGGTCCGCCGGATCGTAGCGGGCCAGTGCTGCCTGGCGGCTCGGGTCGGACGTGCCCTGGCCGCTAGGACGGTCCTGGCCGCCACTGCGGTCCTGGCCGCCTGGTGCCTGGCCGGATTCCCGGCCGGGCGGTCGCGTCCTGGCCGAGTGGTCGCGGCCATGCCTGCCCGGGATGTGCTCGGCGATCCGCTTCAGCACCAGGTCCTCGTCCATGAGTCCGAGCCAGCGGTCCACCTTGATGGCGTAGACCTTGCGGAGCGCGTGATCCTTGATCTTGGCGACGATCCGCGCGGCGGCGTCGAGCGCGCCGATCCTGCCTTCGGCGGACTCCAGGTCGTAGTCGCCCATCGCGGCGCGGACCGCGAACTCGTACAGCGGCAGCCGCCTTGCCACCAGGTCCCTGACCGCGGCGTCGCCTTCCTTCAGTCGCAGGTCACAGGGGTCAAGTCCGTCCGGCTGCACGGCGACGAAGGTCTGGGTGACGAATCGCTCCTCCATCCCGAACGCCCGCAACGCAGCACGCCGACCCGCCTCATCCCCGTCGAAAGTGAAGACCACCTCGCCCCTGAGCTGGCTGTCGTCCATCAGCAGCCGCCGCAGGATAGCGACGTGGCCTTCGCCGAATGAGGTTCCGCTGGTCGCGACCGCAGTGGTCACCCCGGCCAGGTGACACGCCATCACGTCGGTGTATCCCTCGACGATGACGGCCTGCCTGCGGTGGGCGATGTCACGCTTGGCCAGGTCGGCGCCGTAGAGCACGGAGCTCTTCTTGAAGATCGGCGTCTCCGGTGTGTTCAGGTACTTCGGGCCGTTGTCCTCGGTGGCAAGCTTGCGGGCGCCGAAGGCGATCACGTCTCCGGACAGGTCCCTGATCGGCCAGATCAACCTGCCGCGGAACTTGTCGGTCAGGCCATGCCGTCCGCGGCCCGCCAGTCCCCCGGTGAGCAGTTCCTCCTCGGTGAACCCCAGGCCCCGCAGGTGCCTGGTGGTCATCTCCCAGTCGTCGGGGGCGTAGCCGACGCCGAATCGCTGCGCATCGGCCATCTCGAATCCGCGGGAGGAAAGGAATTCCCTGGCCGGACGGGCAGCAGGAGTGAGAATTTGTTGCGCATAAAAATCCGCGGCGGCCCGGTGCGCCTCGATCAGCCTGCGGCGCCTGGACTGCTCCTGGCCGGGCACATGCCCGCCTTGTTCATAACGGAGCTCAACGCCGGCTCTGGCAGCCAGCCGCTCCACCGCCTCAGTGAATCCCAAGGTGTCGATCTTGCGGATAAAGGCGATGACGTCGCCACCCTCGGCGCAGGAGAAGCAGTACCACAGGCCGCGGGCCGGCGTGACATTGAACGACGGCGTCTTCTCCTCGTGGAACGGGCAGAGTCCCTTCAGCGAGCCGCCGCCCGCGCTACGCAGCTGGAGATATTCCCCGACTACTTCCCCGATGGGTGAGCGGGAGCGGACGAGCTCGATGTCCTCGTCGCGTATCCGGCCTGGCACCTTGGCGAGTCTAGTCCCGGGCCGCCCGGGGCGGCGCTGGTAATCTCGCTGGGCGTGTCCAGCTTTCTGGTGCTCTGGGATGTCGACTACACCCTCGTGGACGCCCACGGAGTGGGCCGGCACCTCTACGACGCCGCGTTCACCCAGCTGTTCGGCAGGGAACTACCGGCGGCGGCCGCTGCGGCTGGCATGGCCGGGCGGACCGACCACGCGATCGTGCTCGAGGTACTCAAGCTCGCCGGTGTAGCCGATCCGCATGGGCAGGTGGGAGCCTTCGAGGCGGCCCTGGCCAGCCTCGCGCCCGGGGTGGCTGGCATGGTCGCCGAAACGGCCAAGGCGCTGCCCGGCGCACACGCCGCGCTCAGCGCGCTGGCTGGCGTGCCTGGCGTCGTCCAGTCCGTGCTGACCGGGAATGTGAGGCAGGTCGCCGAGGCCAAGCTGACGCCGCTCGGCCTGATCAGGCATCTCGACTTCGAGGTGGGCGCGTACGGGAACGAGCACGAGATCAGGGCTGAGCTCGTGCCCCTCGCCAGGAGCCGGGCCGCGGCGGCCTATGGCGCCGAGTTCGGTGGCGAGGCCACTGTGCTGGTCGGGGACACGCCGCTGGACGTGGCGGCGGCGCTGGCGAACGGAGCGAGGGCCGTCGCAGTCGCAACTGGCCAGTTCCCCGCTGGCGAGCTTGCGGCAGCCGGAGCGAGCGCCGTGCTGGCCGACCTGAGCGGCACGGCTGAGGTCGTCGCCGCGGTACTAGGCGACCGCGACCGCTACCAGCCGCGGCCCGCGTAACGCTGCTCAGGCGGAAGCGTACTCACGTTCAGTCCCACCATCGGCTCGCCTAGGCCGCGCGACACCTTCGCGATCACGTCGGGGTCATCGTGGAACGTGGTGGCCTTGACGATCGCGGCAGCCCGCGCGGCCGGGTCGCCCGACTTGAAGATCCCTGAGCCGACGAAAACGCCGTCGGCACCGAGCTGCATCATCATGGCCGCATCGGCGGGGGTAGCCAGGCCGCCGGCGGTGAAAAGGACGACGGGCAGCTTGCCGGCCGCGGCCACCTCGGCGACGAGCTCGTAGGGAGCCTGCAGGTCCTTGGCCGCCGCGTAAAGCTCCTCCGGCGACATGCCGGCCAGCTTGCGGATATCGGCCCTGATGCTGCGCATGTGCCTGGTCGCCTCGACCACGTTGCCCGTGCCTGCCTCGCCCTTGGACCTGATCATCGCGGCACCCTCGGCAAGCCTGCGCAGCGCCTCGCCCAGGTTCGTCGCGCCGCAGACGAACGGCACTGTGAAGGCCCATTTGTCGACGTGGTGCGCCTCGTCGGCCGGGGTGAGGACCTCAGATTCGTCGATGTAGTCGACGCCGATGGCCTGCAGTACCTGCGCCTCGACAAAGTGGCCGATCCGGCATTTGGCCATCACCGGGATCGAGACGGCCGCGATGATCCCGTCGATCATGTCGGGATCGCTCATCCGCGCCACGCCGCCCTGCACCCTGATGTCGGCGGGCACCCGCTCAAGCGCCATGACCGCCACTGCGCCGGCGTCTTCGGCGATCTTCGCTTGCTCCGGGGTGACGACATCCATGATCACGCCGCCCTTGAGCATATCGGCCATGCCCCGCTTGACGCGCTGGGTACCGGTCACCGGTGCGGCCGGCGCAGCCATGGTGTCGGGATTGTCGGTAGAGCCATGGACTGACACGGGAGTTCCTTACGTAGTAGCACCGCTTTGATACCCCCATGGTAGGCGGTGCCGGAGTTCCGATCAGCCGGCGAGGTGGGGCATATCTGTGCCCTGATCGCCCATTCCGTTGGGCGCGACGGCGTCGTCGATCTCGAAGAACTCCGGCAAGGGTGCGCCCCCGGCCAGCCGCAGCGTGCGCGCCAGCGGTCGGCGTCGTGCGGCAATCGTCACGGCTACGGCATCGTTGTAGAACTTCCTGGCGATGAAGACCTGCTGCGCCGTCGACTCGAGCTCGGCGACCATCTCGTCGGCGCCCTGCCCAGGCTCGACCGAGTCGCGGAAGTCGGGCCCGCTGAACACGGTCCGCAGCGCCCTCGTCAGGTCGCTCTCGGCCAGCTCCCGACCAGATTGGGCCGATCTCGCGTCATGCGCCAAGTCGGCGAGCAGCAGGCTGGCCGCCGGGTCAAGCAACCCAGACGAGGCGATCTCCAGCGCCACGGAGCTTCGCCTGACCAGCGCGGCGTCCAGGGCGGCACGAGCGGTCTCGACCCTGGTGTGCAGCCGGTCAAGCCGGCCGGCTCGCCAGGAGACGTAGACACCGGTCATCGCCACCACGGCGACCACGATCAGGAGGACGATCAGGCTCATCACGCGCTCGCGGCAGTGGCCGTGGCCGAGCTAGCCGGCAGCACGGCCTCATAGACCTTGACCACGTCACGTGCGATCTTGGTCCAGTCGTAGTCGCGTACCGCCGCCGAGGCGGCCGCCGACAGCACCGCGCGGCGCTGCGGATCATCAAGCAAGCGCCCGATGGCAGCTGCCAGGTCGGCGGCGTCGCCGCTGGTGAACAGCTCGCCAGCCCGGCCGCCGCGCAGCACCCGCCGGAAGGCATCCAGGTCGCTGGCCACGATCGGAGCGCCTGCCGCCATCGCCTCAGCCAGCACGATGCCGAAGCTCTCGCCGCCGGTATTCGGCGCGCAGAATACGTCGACCGAGTGATAGACCTGTACCTTCACGGCTTCGCTGACCTGGCCGAGCAGCACGACCCTGGCCCTGAGCGAGGCGGGAACCCTGGCGGCGACCTCGTCGGTGTCGCCGGGTCCAGCGATCAGCAGCCTGAGTCCCGGCCGCTCGGCGCCGATCAGGCAGAACGCCCGCAGCAGCACGGACAGGCCCTTGCGCGGCTCATCCATCCGGCCGAGGAACCCGATCGCACCGCCCTCGCCAGGCCAGCCCGCGAGCGGCTCGGCTTTCTCGAACCTGGACACGGTCACGCCGTTGGGTATGAGCACGGCATCGCCACCCAGGTGGTGGACCAGTGTGGTCCGCGCCGCCTCGGACACCGCGATCCGTCCGCTCACCTTTTCCAGGGCCGAACGCAGCATGGGCTCGGCCGCATGGAGCGCCCTGGAGCGGGTGGTAGCGCCGTGGACGGTTGCCACGATGGGCCCGTCGAAGACCCAGCA
The DNA here is from genome assembly GCA_036393895.1 of Streptosporangiaceae bacterium. Taxonomy (GTDB): domain Bacteria; phylum Actinomycetota; class Actinomycetes; order Streptosporangiales; family Streptosporangiaceae; genus Chersky-822. The sequence continues at coordinate 8,684 of DASWGE010000203.1, forward strand.
GGCGATCAGCGACAGGCTAGGCGCCGCGGGCTCGTGCACGTGCAGGACGTCGAAGCTGCCGTCCCTGAGCCACCGGCGCACCCTGTTGGCCGATAGCGGGCCGAAGGACAGCCTGGCGACCGAGCCGTTGTAGGGAACGGCGACCGCCCGGCCGGCCGGCACGACGTAGCCGGGCAGGGCCGCGTCATCGTCTGCCGGGGAGATCACCGACACCGTGTGGCCGAGGTCGATCAGCGCCTCGGCGAGGTCCCTGATGTGCTCCTGCACGCCGCCGGGCACATCCCAGGAGTACGGGCAGACCAAGCCGACTCTCATGGGCCGCCTGCCACGGTGTCGGTGGCGGCCGGGTCACCAGACGCCGCCGGGCCCGGCTCGGCGCCGTTCTTCCGTGCCGCGCGCGCCCTGGCCGCGACCCGCGCGCGGGCAGTGGCGAGGCGCTGGGGATCGAGGTCTGCGACAAAGACCCGCTGCAGCATGTGCCAGTCGGCCGGATGCTCCCTGATCCCCTGCTCGAAGACACGCGCGATCTGCTGCGTCATCGCGGCGGACTTCTGCCACCGCTCACCGGCCTCAGGCACCGGGATCTCCTCGTGGATACGGACGCCCCACCGGTCACCGTCGAACCATAGCGTCGCCGGCATTAGTGCGGCACCAGTCTGCACCGCCAGGGCGGCCGGCCCGCCCATCATTAGTGCTTTTTCCCCGAAGAATTCCACCTCAATTCCGCCGCCGGTCACATCGCGGTCGCACGGCAGCGCTACCAGCTTGCCCGCCCGCAGGCGCTGTGCCAGAACCCCGAACGCGTTCTGCCCGCCGCTGGCCGGGAGCACCTCCATCCCGATGTCCTGGCGGAATGCCACGAACCGTTCGTACACCGCTTCCGGATCAAGGCGCTCCATCACCGTCGTGAACGAACCTGCCCCGCGGCCGATGATCCATGCCGCAGCCTGATCCCAGTTGCCCATATGCGGCAGGGGGACGACAACCCCGCGACCGGAGGCCATTGCTGATAGCAGCGCGTCGACCTCACCGGTCTCGACCATCCCGCCAACCAGCCGCTCGGTTGGCATCACGGGCAGCCTGAAGATCTCGAGCCAGTACCTCGCGTAGGACTGCATCGAGGCGCGCGACACGGCCCTCAGCTCCTTGCCCGTGGCCGTGGGACCGAGTACCCGGCGCAGGTTTCCTTCGAGCACCCGGACCCGGGGACCCTGCCGACGCCATGCGATGTCGGCGAAGAAATTGAAGGCCGCGGCGGCCCACGATTCAGGCAGGCGGCACACGGCCGACCAGCCAAGCGCGTATGCCGCGCTGGCCAGCCGGTCCTTCAGGCTCGGCCTGGACTTCGCTGCGGGTCCTGCCTTCGCTGCGGGTCCTGCCTTCGCCCCTGACCTGGCCATCTCACCGGGCACCCCCACCTCCGAGACTTGCGGCGCGCGCGGACGCGCCTACGTAGCCGCGCTGCCGGAAGCGGCCGTCACGTCGGCGTCGCGCGCAGCTGCCGCCTTGCGCACCGCGTAGACGCGCTGGCCGAAGGTAAAGGCGCTCAGCACGGCGAGGATCCATAGTCCTACAGAAAGGACATACGGTACGCCTAGTCCGGCGAGCCCGATAGCGACCAGGCCGATAAGCAGCCGCTCGGCCCGCTCGGCTATTCCTACGTCGCAGCTCAGCCCGACCCCCTCGGCTCGGGCTTTCGCATACGAGACTAGTCCTCCGGCGACGAGGCAGAACAGCGCTACGGCGGCCAGCAGCCTGTCGTGGCCGCCGGTCGCCAGCCAGATCGTGATGCCGGCGAATACAGCTGCGTCGGAGACCCGGTCCAGCGTGGAGTCGAGGAAGGCGCCGAAAGCGCCGGTGCTGCCCTGGATCCTGGCCAGCGTTCCGTCCAGCATGTCGGTGACTACGAAGACGGTGCACACGACGGTCCCGAGGAAGAGATGGCCGGTCGGGAACAGGCTGAGAGCGCCAGCCGTCATGCCGACCGTCCCGGTGACCGTCAGCATGTTGGGGGTTATCGGGGTCCGCGCGAGCGCCCGGCCCGCTGGTGTCAGCAGCTGGGTAAGACCCGGTCTCAGCACCTTCAGCATGTCCGTTTGATCTTACTGGCGGTTGATCAATCCGTTTCACCACCTGGTCTGGCGGGGACCCGTCAGACCACGGCACGCGAGCCGATTGCGGCCGGGGGCTTGTGGCCGGATGGGCGGTGGGTAAAGGCTGGCAGCAGCAGCAGCCAACATGAACGTCAGGAGGCGGTGGTATGGCGGAGAAGGCAACATCGGGAGCCGCCGGCAGGGCACCTACGGCCGGCCAGCCCGAGAACGTGCGGAACGTCGTGCTGGTCGGCCACTCCGGAGCAGGGAAGACGACCCTGGCCGAAACGTTGCTCGCCGAGACAGGCACCATCCAGCGGATCGGCCGGGTGGAGGACGGCAGCACTGTCAGCGATTTCGACGAAGTCGAGGTCAGGCAGCAGCGCTCGGTGAACCTGACCCTGGCGCCGTTCGTCCACAACGACGTCAAGGTCAACCTCCTGGACACCCCGGGCTACGCCGATTTCATCGGTGACCTGCGAGCGGGGCTGCGAGCCGCCGACGCCGCGCTCTTCGCGATCTCCGCCGCCGACGGCATCGACGGGCTGACGTCGATGCTGTGGGACGAATGCGCTTCAGCGGGCACGCCGCGTGCCGTCGTCATCACCAAGCTCGATCATCACCGGGGTGACTTCAACGAAGCGCTCAATGCGTGCCGGGCCGCCTTCGGCGACTCGGTCGCGCCGTTGTACCTGCCGGTCGGTGACGGCCAGGGCACCGTCAAGGGCCTGATCGGCCTGCTCTCCGAGCGGTACTACGAGTACTCCGGCGGCAAGCGCACCGAGCGCGACCCCGATCCGGCCGACACCGGCCCGATGGAGGAGTACCGCGGCGCGCTGATCGAGTCGATCATCCAGGAGAGCGAAGACGAGACCCTGATGGACAGATACCTGTCCGGTGAGAAGATCGACCAGAAGATCCTGATCGAGGACCTGGAGAAGGCGGTCGCCAGGGGCAGCTTCTACCCGGTGATACCGGCCGCCGCCCAGCAGGGCATCGGCCTGGCCGAGCTGCTCGAGGTAATGACGCAAGCGTTCCCGTCGCCGCAGGAGCACCCGCTGCCGCCCGTGACCACCATCGACGGCAAGCCTGTGAGCGGGATCCGCTCCGATCCGGCAGGCCCCCTGCTCGCCGAGGTGGTCAAGACCACCTCGGACCCGTATGTCGGCAGGATCAGCCTGGTCCGCGTCTTCTCAGGGACACTGCGCCCCGATGCCACCGTGCATGTGTCCGGCCACGGCCGCGCCGCCAGCGGGCACGCCGATCACGACGAGGACGAGCGGATAGGCGCGCTGACCTCGCCGCTTGGCAAGCAGCAGCGCAGCATCGCCGCCTGCGTTGCCGGCGACATCTGCGCGGTGGCGAAGCTGACCAGTGCCGAGACCGGCGACACCCTGTCGGACAAAGATCGGCCGCTCCTGATGGAGCCGTGGGCGATGCCTGAGCCGCTGCTACCGATCGCCATCACTGCCAAGTCCAAGGCGGACGAGGACAAATTGTCGCAGGCGCTGTCGCGGCTTGTCGCTGAGGACTCGACGCTCCGGCTTGAGAACAATGCAGAGACCCACCAGCTCGTGCTCTGGTGCATGGGCGAAGCCCACGCCGATTTGCTGCTTGACCGGCTGTCCAGCCGGTACGGCGTCGCCGTCGAGACGGTCGGACTGCGGGTGCCGCTGCGCGAGACGGTCGCTGGGAAGGCCGCAGGACTTGGCCGGAACGTCAAGCAGTCCGGCGGACACGGCGAGTACGCCATCTGCCACATTGAGATGGAACCGCTGCCTTCCGGCGGCGGCTTCGAGTTCGTCGACAAGATCGTCGGCGGCGTGGTGCCGAGGCAGTTCATCCCCTCGGTGGAGAAGGGCATCAGGACTCAGATGGAGCAGGGCGTCATCGCCGGCTACCCGATGGTCGACGTTAAGGTCACCCTGTTCGACGGTAAGGCTCACTCGGTCGACTCGTCCGACATGGCGTTCCAGAAGGCCGGCCGGGCCGCGCTGCGTGACGCCGCCGACAAGGCGCAGCCACAGCTGCTCGAGCCCGTCGACGAGGTCTCCGTGCTGATTGGCGACGACTATGTCGGCGCCGTGATGTCCGACCTTTCCTCGCGCCGCGGACGGGTGCTCGGCACCGAGCCGGTGGCGGGCGGCCGGACCCTGGTCAAGGCCGAGATCCCCGAGCTCGAGCTGACCAGGTACGCGATCGACCTGAGGTCGATGTCGCACGGCACGGGCTCTTTCTCGCGCTCCTACCTGCGCTACGAGCCGCTGCCTTCCCATCTCAAGGACAAGGTGACGGCGGAGGATAAGCCGGGTTAGACCGTCACCCTGGCTGTGCGGCCGGCGGCGCACCCCGCGCCGGCCGCCTCACTGTCCTTCTTTCCAGGCTCCGGCCACGATGTCGCGGGTTTCTGCTAGCAACTGGGGCAGGACCTTGGTCTGGCCGATCACGGGCATGAAATTGGCGTCACCGCCCCAGCGGGGGACGATGTGCTGGTGCAGGTGCGCCGCGATGCCGGCACCGGCGGCGCCGCCCATGTTCATGCCGATGTTGAAGCCCTGGGCGCCGGAGGCGGCCCGCAGCACGCGCATCGCGATCTTGGTGAAGTCCGCGAGTTCGGCAGTCTCAGGCTCGTCAAGGTCGGTGTAGTCGGCCACGTGCCGGACCGGGCAGACCATCAGGTGGCCGCTGTTGTACGGATACAGGTTGAGGACCGCGTAGACCAGCGTGCCCCGGGCGACGATCAGGGCCTCATCGTCGGCCATCTGCTGAATCGTGCAGAACGGGCAGCCTTCCCTGGCACCAGGCCCGTGGGATTTGTTGTTCTCCCCTTTGATGTACGCCATCCGGTGCGGCATCCAGAGCCGCCGGAAGCCGTCCGGGGTGCCCGCGCCGTGCTGCTGCACGTGCTCGGGTGCTCCGCTCTCCGCCATGAGATGCAGCATAGGTTGCCGGGCCTTCTCGCACGGCGAACGCCCCGCAGCGCCCAGCCCAATCATGATCATCCATGATCACGGACACTTTTCGCCGATATCCCTCGCAAAGTGTCCGTGAGCATGACTAGTGAACACGGATCACACCTGGATGCGCTGCTCCACGGCCGCGACGATCTCCTCGATGGCCTCCTCGACCGGGACCCCGTTGCGCTGCTCGCCGCTGCGGTATCGGAACGACACGGCGCCGGCCGCGATGTCGTTGTCACCGGCCAGGAGCATGTACGGCACCTTCTGCTGCTGCGCGGTTCTGATCTTCTTCTGCATCCGCTCCGAGCCGGCATCCACCTGCACCCTGATGCCCCGATCACGAAGCCGGACCGCGACCTGGTCCAGGTAGGGCACGTGCGCGTCGGAGATCGGGATGCCGACCACCTGGACCGGGGCAAGCCAGGGCGGGAACGCGCCGGCGTAGTGCTCAAGCAAGATCCCGAAAAACCGCTCGATTGAGCCGAACA
>DASWGE010000204.1:0-3194 GCA_036393895.1 Streptosporangiaceae bacterium
ATTGCCGACTACATGCTCCCCGCTGGGATGCGAGACGAAGCCGGGAACACCTACGTCGAGCTCGTCGGCCCGTTGACCGCAGAACGCCGCGAGCCGTGGCTGACGTTCATGTCGCCGAAGGACATGTCGGACCTGCTCGCCCGGCATGGCTTCAGGACGCTCAGGCACGTTGCGCAGCGAGACGTCGGGGACGCGACGACATGGCAGCGGTCAGACTCGCTGCGCCCCATCGAGCTCTCGCTGATCGCCCACGCGACGGTTGGCAGCCGCTAGGCGTGCGCGGCTCGCGTGCTCAGGCGCGGCTCGCTACGGGCAACTTGGCGAGCAGGCTGGCCAGCAGCGCGCTGGTGGCGCGCGGTCCGTTGATCTCCAGCCAGCGGACCTGCCGTCCGGCGGCCGTCACGCCGACGTAGAGCGGCTCGGCCAGGTGGCATGCGCACAGGGGCGGCTTGATCAGCCAGCCTGACTGGCCGGCCAGCGTCAGCGGCTTGCTGACCGCGAACGGATAGAACAAGCCCACGTGCTTGTTCAGGTAGGCGACGAACGCAGCGGCGCCCGGACCGCTGCGGAACGTGAGCGACCGGCTGACGACCAGCGTGAGGCGACGTGATTCGCCCTGGAAGGTGCGCTGCCAGCCACCCAAGTACCCCCATCGGCGGAGCATGGCCGCTAGGCCCGCCAGGCTCGAGTCCTTCTGGAGGTCGGCGGCCGTCAGTGCGCGGGTGACCGCTGGCAGGCGGCCGACGGAGCCGGCCGAAAGTACGCCCATGGCATGATGCGAGTGCCGTGCCTGGCCGCCGCAGCCGGCCAGGCAAGCCGCGAGCGCGAGCGCCGCCAGGGCCTGCGCCGCATGCTTGCAGGACCTCACCCCGCGCCGTCCTGCGCGCGATCCGGCGCTGGGGCGCCATCCGTTGCGCGATCCCGCGCGCTTCCGGTGCCAACCAGGACTCGCAGGCCGGTGGGCGGCAGGTGACAGGCCACCGACATTCCCGGCGACCACGCGGAAACTGCGTCGTCACCGTTGTTCGGGACCAGGGCGGTCACGGCGTGCCCGCTGGCGAGCTGAATGGCCAGCTGCAGGCTGCTGCCCAGGTAGACGACGTTGGTGAGCAGCCCAGGTATCCGGTTGGCGCCGGGCGTGCCGGCCGGCTCGACGCCGATCCGCTCGGGGCGGATGACTACCTTGGCCGGACCGCGGAACCCCACGTCACCGCGGTGCACCTCAACCGAGAACGTGTCAGAGAGCCGGACCAGCGCGCCAGGGCCCGACGGCCCGGTGATGGTCGCGTCCATCAGGTTGGAGACGCCGAGGAAGTCGGCGACGAACGCGTTGGCGGGCTCCTCGTACAGATCCTGCGGCGATGCGGCCTGTTCGATCCGGCCCCGGTTGATCACCGCGATCCGGTCGCTCATCGTGAGCGCTTCTTCCTGGTCGTGGGTCACGTAGACGAAGGTGATGCCGACCTGCGTCTGCAGTTGCTTCAGCTCGACCTGGAGCTGGCGCCGCAGCTTGGCGTCGAGTGCGCCGAGCGGCTCGTCGAGCAGCAGCACTGCAGGCTTCAGTACCAGCGCGCGGGCCAAGGCGACCCGCTGCTGCTGGCCGCCGGAAAGCTGGCCAGGCTTGCGGCTCCCGTAGTCCGCGAGCTGCACGAGCTCGAGCGCCTCGCCGACCCTGCGCTTGACCTCATCCCTGCCCACCCCGGCGCGGCGGAGCCCGAACGCCACGTTGTCAAAGACCCGAAGGTGCGGAAAGAGCGCGTAGCTCTGGAAGACCGTGTTGACCGGGCGCTTGCTCGGCGCCGTCCTGGCGATGTCGTGGCCGTCGAGGAGGACCCGGCCCGACGTTGGTGTCTCGAACCCCGCGATCATTCGCAGCGTCGTGGTCTTCCCGCAGCCCGAGGGTCCGAGCAGGGAGAAGAACCCGCCCGCCGGGATCTCGAGGTCAACCGAGTCGACAGCCACGACGGATCCGAACTGCTTGGTGAGCGCGACGAGGCTGAGCTGGCCGGTGCCTGGCCGCTGCGCCAGGCTAGGTATCGAACCCTGGCCCCCTGGCCCGCTCGGATGTACCGGATCGACTGCCGTGCTAGCCACGTCCCGACCGCCTAACTGTTAACTACGGCGACTGTTGCTGGAGGTTGCTCGTCGTCCAGCTCAGGCAGGTCCGGGGCCGCGGCTGCCATCTCTCCGACGAGCCTGCGCTCGGCCCACCTCCTGCCGCCCTCGGCGAGCAGGACGAGCAACAGCGATCCGGCGATGATCAGCGCGCCGACCGCTATGACCTCGGGCAGCAGCGCAGGCGTGCGGGCGCTGGCGTAGAGGAAGACCGGATAGGTCGGCTGCCCGGACGGGGCCAGGAAGGACGCGATCGCGAACTCGTCGAAGCTTGTCACGAAGCAGATGATGCCGCTCGAGACGAGCGCGGGTGCGAGCAGGGGCAGCGTGATCAGCCGGAGCGCGGCGAACGGCGAGGCACCGAGATCCTCGGCGGCCTCGTTCATGGCCGGATCGAGGGAGCGGAGCCTCGGCATGATCACCAGGATCGCGAAGGGCAGCACGATAACGCAGTGCCCGAGAACGACCGCGACCAGGCTGGGCTTGGCGCCGACCTGCTGGACCAGGATCAGCAAGCCGACAGCCAGGCAGATGTAGGGCACCACAAGCGGCAGCAGCAGCACCGTCAGTGCGAGCGCGGCGGCGCGTCCGCGCAGCACGAGCAGCCCGAGCGATGCCATGATCCCCAGCGCCGTGGCGAGCACGGCCGCGACCACGGCGATCTCGATGCTCCGCAGCAGCGCGCCGGTCAGTGTTCCGTTGCCAAAGGCATCGTGAAACCACTTGGTCGAGAAACCGGACAACGGCAGGGTCGGCGTGGGGCTTTTGTTCACCGAGAAAATGAGCAGAACGGCTAGCGGGGCGAACAGGAAGACGACGAACGCCCAGAAGTAGATCGCCAGCCCGGCGGCGCCAAACCTGCTCGTGAGCCTCACAGTGTCAGCCTCACAGTGTCAGCCTCACAGTGTCAGCCTCATTGGCCTGGCCTCGTCTCCGTACGCAGGTCGGTCTGCAGGAACCGGCCGAACACCAGGGTCAGCACGATGACGACCGCGACGAGCGCGATCGCGAGCACCGATCCGTAGTTCCAGTTGGGCGTGTCTCCGAAGAAGGCCTGGATGGAGTTGCCGAACAGCTGG
>DASWGE010000205.1:0-1957 GCA_036393895.1 Streptosporangiaceae bacterium
GTCGCCGCGTAACTTGGCGCCTCAGCGTGCACGGCCGCGATCGCCGCCTGCAGCGCGAACCTGCCGGGTCGCCCGCCGCGCAGCGCCTCAACAACGAGCGCGCCGCCCTCGGCGATCGCGGCGGCGTCCCACAACGACCTGTCCTGGTTCTCGAGCAGCTGCAATGCCCCGTTCGCGTCCGTCCTCGTTGCCCGCCGCGCATCGGTGATCAGCAGCAACGCCAGCAGCCCGCAGACCTCCGGCTCGTCCGGCATCAGCTGGCGGAGCAGCCGCCCCAGCTCGATCGCGCGCTCAACCAGCTCAGGCCGGACCAGGCCGCAGCCATGCGGGTCGGTATGACCGGTGGTGTACAGCAGGTGCAGCACGGTCAGGACGGCGTCGAGCCGGTCCGGCAGCTCGGCCGCTTCCGGCACCCGGTAGGCGATTCTGGCCGTCGAGATCTTCTTCTTGGCCCTCGTCACTCGAGCGGCCATCGTCGGTTCGGAGACGACGAACGCCTTGGCGATCTCCGCGGTGCTTAGCCCGCAGACCAGGCGCAGGGTCAGCGCGACCTGGGCTTCCCTGGCGAGCGCCGGATGGCAGCACGTGAAGATCAACCGCAGCCGGTCGTCCGCGATCACCCCGCTGCCGCCGGCCGCCTCGGCATCATCCTCGGAACCCTGATCAGGGACGATCAGCATCGGCAGCTTGGTCCGAAGCGTCCGGTCCCGGCGCAAGGTGTCCAGCGCCCGGTGCCTGGCCGCCGTGGTCAGCCAGGCACCGGGGTTGCGCGGCACGCCCTGCCGTGCCCACGCGTCGAGAGCCGCGACGTAGGCGTCCTGAACGCACTCTTCCGCCGCGTCCAGGTCCCTGGTCACCCGTGCGGTGGCGGCGAGCACGAGCGCCCACTCGCGCCGGTGTGCTTCTGCCACCGCCGCTGCGATCGCGTTCCTGGCGGTCCGGCCGTGAGCAGGCGGCGGCGGCGCGGTCGCCTGGCCATTCCTGCGCGGTCCGCCGTTGCCGTCGCGCATCGCGTGCGTCTCGCTGTCCGCGGACACGGTCACGGTCGGTTCAGCCGCCCGAGGTGTCCATGATCGGACGCACCTCGACGCCGCCGAACGGTGCCGGGCAGAGCTTGGCGATCTCGATGGCGTGGTCGAGGTCGCGTGCCTCGACCAGGTAGAAACCACCGAGCGCCTCCTTCGTCTCGGCGAACGGCCCGTCGGTGACAATGTCGCCGCGGATCGACGTGGCGGTGCTCGTGGGCTCGAGCGCGTCGCCGCCGAGTATCTTGCCGCCGCGCTCGCCGACCTGCCCCGCGAACCGGCCGTGCGCCTCCATCGCCTGCTGGAACGACTCCTGCCCGCCCGCGGCGTAGCCGCTCTCAGCCTCGTAAATCAAGATCGCGTACTGGGCCATGGTCATCTCCTTCGAGTTGTATCTGATCCCCCGCTGCTTCCGACGAACGGCAGAGCCTCAATTCGACAAGGATCCGCCCCCAATTTTCGTTACACAATCCTGCCCGGGACTCTGCCCGCGAGAGGGGCTCAGGTTGCGGGCTCAGCCACCAGAACCGCTGCCGCGCCGGCGCGAGGCTGCGGTCGCTACCGCGCGCAGGCGCTCAACCGTAGCGCCGGGGTCCTGCGCGCCGAACACGGCAGTGCCGGCCACGAAGACGTCCGCGCCGGCCTCGGCGCAGCGCCCGATTGTCTCCTCGGTTACTCCGCCGTCGACCTGCAGCCAGATCTCGCCGCCGTGCCGGGCTATGAGGTCACTCGCCCGCCGCACCTTGGGCAGGACCAGATCGAGGAAGCGCTGGCCGCCGAATCCTGGCTCAACGGTCATCACCAGGAGCATGTCGAGTTCGGGCAGCAGGTCCGCGTAGGGCTCCACTGCCGTGCCCGGGTTCACCGCGAGGCCAGCCCGCGCGCCGGCCGCCTTGATCGCCCGCAAGGTCCTGACCGGCGCGGTGGCTGCC
>DASWGE010000206.1:0-2394 GCA_036393895.1 Streptosporangiaceae bacterium
CCTTCGGTTATTAGGTCACGAGCGGTAAGGCAGCACGGTGATACCCGAGGCACACGACTACGACTCCTACGCGGCAGAACTGGCGAGCTACACGGCAGCGCGGGAACAAGGCGGCGCGGCGGGCGATGCTCTGCTGCAGCGGCTGCTCGAGTTGCTGGGGGACGTCACAGGCCAGCGCGTGCTGGACGCGGCGTGCGGTGACGGATACCTGGCCAGGGTGCTTGCCTCGCGCGGCGCCCGGGTCACCGGAATCGACTTGGGCCCGCGGTTGATAGAGCTGGCCAGGCAGCGCGACCCTCGTGGCGAGATCGACTACCGGGTCGCCGACCTGAGCGTGCCGCTGTCAGGCGAGTCTGGCTCGTTCGATGCGGTAGCGAGCTACTTGGCGCTGAACGACGTCCACAACTACCGGGGCTTCATCGCGACCCTCGCTGAGCTACTCAAGCCTGGCGGCCGTCTCGTAACGGCGTTCAACAGCCCGTATGGCGCCGTCATCAGGGGAAATGTCGCCGACTACTTCGACTCGGGCGCGACGGCGCCCTACCGTGGCCTTTGGGCAGTCGGCATCAAGACCTATATGCAGCACCGGACGCTCGAGGAGTACTTCGACGCGTTCATCGAGGCTGGCCTGCGGCTGACTAAGCTGGCCGATTCGACGGCGAATTGCTTCCAGCCGAGGCCAGACTCGATCCTGCCCGAGGGAGTCAGGTTCCCTCGCTTCATGCTGCTAGCGTTCACCAAGCCGTAGCGGGATCGCTGTGTCAGCGACCGGCGGTAACTGTCCCACCAGACCGGTCACACCTAAACCTAAAGGCACGGGTGGTCAAGCTCCGGCTACTCCAGAGCGGCGGGCGGCCGGCTTGGCGGGGTTGCCCGGGGTCGGCCGCTTGCCCTCCTCCTGCGGCGGCAAGGTGATGAGGAGCTTGCGCAGGAGGCCAGCGAGTTGGCGCTGCTCTTCGCGCGTCAGGCCGCTGAGGATGCGATGCTCGTTGGCCATGTGCTGCACGGCGGCTTCGTCAATGAGGCTGCGGCCAGAGGGAGTCAGCGTGATCAGGACGCCCCGCCGGTCGTGCGGGTCGGGCTCGCGAGTGATGTGACCGGCTGCCTCAAGCCGGTCGAGACGCTTGGTCGTGCCGGAAGAGGTCAGCATCAGACTCGCGGCGAAGTCGGTCGGGCGCAGCTGGTACGGCGGCCCGGCACGGCGCAGCGTCGCGAGGACGTCGTACCAGCCGGGCTTGAGGCCGGAGGTGGCGTAGACGGGCTCAAGCCGGAGCTCGATCTCCCGGGACAGGCGGGAGATCCGGCCGATCACCCCGATCGGTGAGGTGTCGAGGTCCGGCCGCTCGCGCTGCCACTGTTCGAGGATCGCGTCGATGCCGTCGGTGTCCGCCATGACCTGCACTGTAGCTCGCCGACGACGTCTCGGGTCCGAGGACGAAATATCTTGAGAATTAGCTTTGTTAGAAGTAACGTCTCAGGACGTAATGTCCCGGTACTGAACACATGGAGCTACGATGTTTTCATCCCTCATCTTCAACCTCCACCGCCGCGTCCGCCGCCTGCGTTCCGAGCGCCGAAGCGGCTACCGGCCCGAGCCGATGCCGCCGATCCGGTGGTATTCGTAAAGCGATCCAGGGCGACCGTCCCGAGTGCCCTCCTTGGCGTCCGCGGACCTGAAGGCCTCCATGCCGATCCGGGCCGCCAGCGAGGACCCCTCGGCCGACCCGAATCCGGTCGACGAGGGCTAGCCTGATCACGGGCCCGTCAATTACGAGCAAACCTGGCACCCACTGATGTATTAGCGGCCGGTGAAGACCGGCGGGCGCTTCTCGGCGAAGGCGCGGGGGCCCTCCACCAGGTCCTCCGAACGGAACAGGGCGGCCACCGCGTCATAGCGGTTCTGGCCACGGATCGCCGCTTCCAGCGTCGGCTCGTCCAATCCCTTCATCACCGCCTGCTTGGAGGCGCGGATCGACATCGGACTGCAGTCGCCGATCAGGCCCGCCAGCCGCTTTGCCGCGCCGATCAGTTCGACGGCCGGGACCACCTCATTGACGAAGCCCAACTCCAGCCCCTCCTGCGCCGATACGCGCCGGGCGGTGAGGATCATGCCCATGGCCCGCTTGACGCCGATGGCCCGCGGCAGGCGGTGCAGGCCCCCGGCCAGCGCCGCCAGCCCCACGCGGGGCTCGGGCAGGGCGAAGACCGCCCCCTCGGCGGCGACGATCAGGTCGCAGGCCAGCGCGATTTCGAAGCCGCCGCCCATGGCCACGCCATTCACCGCCGCGATCAGGGGCTTGGTCAGGTCGAAGCGCAGGGCCAGGCCCGCGAAGCCGCTCGCCGGCGACTTCATCTCGCCGCCGCTCGCCTGCCATTTCAGATCGTTGCCGGCCG
>DASWGE010000207.1:0-2246 GCA_036393895.1 Streptosporangiaceae bacterium
CCTGTCCCACGGCGCCTACCAGCAGCTCGTCATCCACAACCGCCCCGGCTTCTGGGTCCTGGCCTGCTTCATGGACACCCAGGACCACCGCGAGCACACCCTGCTCGGCATGGAACGCGTCATCCAGATCGTCAAGTAACAGGCAGCAGGTAGCAGGTAGCAGACCGCATAGCCGGGGCGGCCGGACTCAACTGCCGGCCGCCCTGGCGTCGCATCTCTTGTGAAGCGGAAACGCCGAGCTTAGGCTGCTATCCCCGATAGAAGAGGGCCGGGCGCTGGCGCGGTTCTGGGCTGCGCTGCTCGGCGGCACCCCGTGCTGTCGAACCGGGAGATCGCCGAGCGGTTGGTTGTCTCACGGAAGACAGCAAGTCATCATGTCGAGCACATCTATGCCAAGACCGGTATGGCAAACAAGGCGCTCGCGGGTCTGTTCGCTGCGAGCCAGGGTCTCCTGGACGACTCTTAGCTGTCGTCGCCGAGCTTCAGGTAGCCCGAGCACAGGACCCGCATCCAGGTGATTCGCTCGCCGTCGGTGTTGTAGTAGGCCTGCTGCTCGACGACGTGGTCGCCATCGTCGTTCCGCACGCGCAGCCGGTAGTCGACGTGCTCGCGCCCAGGCAGCTGGCTGGTGCTGACCGACTCCAGCCGCTGGATGTCGTCGTCGGGCTCGAACCATTTGCCGAGCACAATCTGATCCACCACCTCGCTGGCCGTGGCTGCCTGCCAGTGGCGGCCGGGCGTCAGGGCCTGGAAGTCGGTGCTGTCGGCGAAGAGCGAACGCAGCGCGGCGCTGTCCTTGGCTGCCAGGGCCCTGGCGAAGCGCTCGCCGACCCCCGGCGCGCCGTTGCCGGCCTCGCGATCAGTAGCTGAATGTAGTGGCAGGCTCATCGCCGATCCAATCCCACAACGGTACGGTGCCGCCGAGCGCGGCATTTGTCACCAGGGTTTACTCCCCTACGTGCTTTGCATTGAAGCAGATCGGGCAGCGTCCCGCATGGGGCGAGTGCCCCATCTTTGGGATGACGGTCTCGGCGGGGGAGACCGCTAGTCGTGCGGTGCCCGTGCCTCAGGGGCAGAGGAGATGTCGCTGAGCGTGCCGTCCTCCCTGACGGTCCACCGGATGCCCGCGGCGTCGCGGAACGTGAGGAAGGCCGACAAGGCGGCGGGGTCATCTGGCGCGCCGGGGGCCGGCGGCTCGGGCGTGCGCTCGAAGCAGACCTCTTGCCCTGGCAGCAACCTGGCCGCCCGATCAGGCCTGCCCATTCGGACCGTGCCGAGCTGCCAGATCACGTACAGGTCGTACACCGGCTGCTGACTGTTGTTGTGTACTGTCGCGGTGATCTGCCCGGTGGGTGGCGTTGCCGGCCCGCCGAACCGGGTTAGCTCGATGAACACCTGGCATGCCTGCGCACGTCGTCGTTCGTCCATGGACAGGCGGAAGTCCTTGACCTGCAGCGTCAGCGCCTCGGCCAGCTGGCTGATGAGCTCGCGCTGGTCAGCGACCTGCCGGGAGCGGGCGCTCAGCGCCTTGCCCGCGAGCCCGGCAAGGACTGTGACACCGACCGCGATGACGACGGTCGCGATCGCGGCGATCCAGGCCGGCACGGTCAGCGGCATGGCCGCAGCCTAGGCGTCAAAAGCCCTCTAGGCCGCGTTATCGGGCAACAACGGGAACTTCGTCGCTGTCGGCGTTGCCCGTTCCTCCGCCCACCAGCGGGCGGCGGCGGACGTCGAGGTCACATAGGCTGACTAGCTCGTGGGCCCACTCGCTGGCGCAGCCTGTCGGCCTCGTTGGCGGGTGTTCAGGGATTCAGTCGTGAGGAGTGGCGTGGGCAGGGCACATCTGCGGCAAAGTAGGCCCGCTGCCGCGGCTTCTGCACGGCCGCTGCTCCCTGACCGCGTTAGGCCCTTGGCGGGCGGCTTGCTCGCATGCTGCGCGGTCATCGTCGCCGCGCTTGGCGCGCTCTTCGCGCACCAGACCAGGGCTGACTGGTTCGACCACGCCGTTGACGCGCCGATCATCGCCTGGTTCAGCGGCCATCAAGGCTTCGCATCGTGGCTTGCCGCGCCTGGCTCGCTGATACCGGCGGGCGTGCTGACCGCGGCCATCGTCATCGGCTGCGTGCTCGCGGGACGGCTCAACGGAGCCTTCCTTGCCCTGGCTGCCGTCCCGGTTTCCGAAGCCATCAGCGAAGGCCTGCTCAAGCCGCTGGTCCACCGGACCTACCTCGGCGGGGTCGCTTACC
>DASWGE010000208.1:0-6257 GCA_036393895.1 Streptosporangiaceae bacterium
CGTGATGCCGCAGCTGCATATGCCGCTGCAGTCGGGCTCGAACGCGATGCTGCGGCGAATGCGCCGCGCCTACCGCAGGGATTCGTACCTGGCGATTCTGGACAAGGTACGCGCGGCGATTCCTGACGCGGCGATCACCACGGACATCATTGTCGGGTTCCCCGGCGAGACCGAGGAGGACTTCGCCGACACGCTCGATCTGGTCCGCCGGGCTAGGTTCGCCGGCGCGTTCACGTTCCAGTACTCGATCCGGCCAGGGACGCCTGCTGCGACCATGGACGGGCAGGTGCCCGCGGACGTCGTCGCTGAGCGGTACGGGCGGCTCGTCGCCGTGGCCGAGGAGACTGCGCTGGAAGAGAACCAGGCACTGGTCGGTCGCGAGGTCGAGGTCCTCATTGCCGAGGGGGAGGGACGCAAGGACGAGGTGACGCATCGGGTGTCGGGCCGGGCGAGGGACAACCGCCTTGTGCATTTGGCCCCGGCCACGCCGCCCCGGCCAGGCGACATCGTGGTAACGAGGGTGACCGCGGCGGCGCCGCACTACCTGATTGCCGACGGAGTGCCGCTCGCGCTGCGTCGTACCGCCGCGGGCGACGCCTGGCAAGCCCGCGCCTCCGGCGCAGGAAAGGCGCCGGACGGCCCGGTTCCCGGCCAGCCCGTGCTGCTCGGCATGCCGGCCATTGGCGTCCCCGCCTGAACGAGCACGTCCATGATCACGGACAGTTTTCGCTGGTGACGGTAGACGGACGTCCGTGATCATGGAGAACCGCACCCGGCCGCAGCCGGTCATCGCGGTCGTCGGGGCGACGGCTGCCGGCAAGTCCGAACTGTCGCTGCGACTTGCCCAGGCGCTCCGCGGCGAGGTGATCAACGCTGACTCCATGCAGCTCTACCGCGGTATGGACATCGGAACAGGGAAACTCACGGTCGCCGAGCGCGGCGGAGTGCCGCATCACCTGATCGACATCTGGGACGTCACGGAGACGGCCAGCGTGTCGGAGTACCAGCGGCTGGCCAGGGCCGTCATCGCCGACATTCAGGGCCGTGGCCGCACCGCGATCATGGTAGGCGGGTCTGGCCTGTACGTGCGCGCCGCGATCGACAACCTGGAGTTTCCCGGGACCGAGCCGGCGCTGCGCGCGCGGCTGGAAGCCGAGCTAGCCACACTGGGCCCGGCGATCCTGCACGGCAAGCTGGCCACGGCCGACCCGGCCGCTGCCGCCGCGATATTGCCGACCAACGGGCGCAGGATCGTCCGGGCGCTCGAGGTCATCGAGCTCTCCGGTCGGCCGTTCAGTGCGACGCTACCTGAATACGTGTCCGTGGTGCCCGCCGTGCAGATCGGCCTGTCTGTCCGGCGCCCCGCACTCGACCTGCGGATCTCGGACCGGGTTAGCCGGATGTGGCGCGCGGGGCTGGTCGAGGAGGTCCGCCGGCTGGCCGACCCGGGTCGCCATGGCGGCCTGCGCGCGGGCCGGACCGCGAGCAGGGCGCTCGGGTACGCGCAGGTGCTGCGCTTCCTGGACGGCGAATGGACGCAGGCCGAGGCCGAAGATCAGACCGTGCGCTTGACGCGGCGGTTCGCGCGGCGCCAGGAATCTTGGTTCCGCCGCGACCCGAGAGTCCGCTGGCTGGACGCCACTCAGCCGGTGCCGACGCGGCTGGCAATGGCGGCCATCGAAGAGTCAGCAGCGTCGGCTGGCTAGCATCAGAGGATGCGTTATGCCAAAGGTCATGGGACGGGAAATGACTTCATTATCGTCCCCGACCTGGATGACCAGCTGGAACTCGGCGCCGACGTGGTCCGCCGCCTGTGCGACAGGCACGAGGGAATCGGGGCTGACGGGGTATTGCGGGTGGTCAGCCGCGCGTCCGACCCGGCGCCGTGGTTCATGGATTACCGCAACGCCGACGGCAGCATCGCCGAGATGTGCGGCAACGGCATCAGGGTGTTCGCCAGATATCTCCTTGATCACGGGATGGCGGCCGGTCCTGAGCTGGCCATCGCGACCAGGGGCGGAACGCGGATTGTGCGCCAGGAGGCCGATGGCGCCCTCACCGTTAACATGGGGCCGGCGAGCACCGGCCGCACCGGCTGGGCGCTGATCGGCGGCCGGCGGTACACCGGCCTCGCGGTCTTTGTCGGCAACCCGCACCTGGTCTGCCTCATCGGTAAGCCAATCGCAGGCATCGATCTATCCGAGCCGCCCGAAGTCGACCAGGACGCGTTCCCGGGCGGGGTCAACGTGGAGCTTGCTCGGATCACCGGGGAGCACGCGATCGAAATGCGGGTCCACGAGCGCGGGTCGGGGGAGACGCTGTCCTGCGGTACGGGTGCGGTGGCTGCGGCGGTGGCTGCCGCGGCGACGCCCGGGGGCTGGCCGGGGAATGGGGAAGGGAGCCGGTGGACGGTGGATGTTCCCGGCGGAAGGCTGACCGTCGTTCCCAGCGCGACGGCCAGCCTGCTAACAGGCCCTGCTGTGATCGTCGCCGAGGGTGAGACCCGTCTGTCCTGGCTACCTGATCCGCTAGTCAATGCGCCGGTAACCGCCTGATCGGGGAGCAGCCCTAGCGGCTGCCCGACTCGGCGATCCGCAACCCGATCCATACGAGCGCCCAGCCGGTCTGGCTGCGGAGCGGCCGCTGGGACCGGGCGGTTGTCGTAGCTGCCTTCCTGCGGGTAGCCCCGCGCAGTTCGCGTGCGCGCCGGCGCGCGAGATCCTCTAGTTGCCGCGAGTACATGAATCGGCTCCTCTCGCTGATTTGCTCGTATCCGATCGTTCGTGCCGTCGGCAGGCCGGTTGGTTAGCTTGTCGGTGGCATCTGTGAGCTCAGCTGGCCATCTCGGCGGATACAGCCCTGGCCACATGCACGGAGCCGCTGACGGTTCGGCACTGCAGACGTAGGTCCGCGCCTTCGTCTTGTTCCGATGCGCCCAGATCGCTGGTCACCCGGCCGGTCACCGAGGCAAGGTCGAGGAACACCCCGGTACCGGGAACCACCTTGACCTCGATGTCACCGGAGACCGAGTTCAGGTCAGCGCGGCCGCGCGCCATGCGGACGACCAGGATCCGGCCGCTGGCGGTCCGGGCGGTGACGGAGGCATCCGCGGTGCCGATACTGATGTTGCCGCTTGCGGTCCTGGCGATCGCGTCGCCGATCGCGTGCCGCACAAGGATCCGTCCCGACGCTGTCTGGACGGTAGGTTCGATGGCCTCATTGATCTGGACCATGCCAGACATCGAGCTGATCTCAGCGGGGCCGCGCACGCTAAACACATCGACCTTGCCGCTGGCCGTCTGGATATCGACGGCGCCGTACTCGCCCCGGCACATGACGTCCGCCGAGGCGGCCTGGACGGCTGACCGTGAACCAGCCGGCATGCTGATCGTGATGTGCAGGTCCTTGACCCGCCAGCCAAGGCCGCGCCTCGGCAGTTCGCTGACCACAAGGTGGCGGTCGGCGAACTCGACGGTCACATCATCGACCACGTGATCGTCATCGGCATTGTCACGGGCTGGGTCGCCCTGTCGGCCGCGATGCACCTGCACGGTGATGGCGTCGGTCGGCTCGGCGGTCAGGGTGACGGTGCCCGATGCCACGCTGATGTTCGCGTCGATCGGTTCTGAGCAGGCGAAATCCCAGGTTGCCATGGTTGTCTCCAGTGCGATGGTGGGCTTGGGCTGTTGTGGTCGGGGCGGCCAGCGGCCACCTTGGCTAGCTTCGGGCGTAGCCGGTGATCCGCTGGCCGACGCCGGGGCGTGACCACGGGCCGCGCGCAGCTCCCGAACTCTCCAGCGCGCGGACGGCCGCGTGCGCGAGCCAGGAGTTGACCGACAGGCCGTCGGCAGCCGCCTGGGCCTCGACCCGCGCCTTGACGGCCTCGGATAGCCGCAGGGTCACCCGGGCGGTTCCCGCGTCATCGGCGGCCGCCTCGGCGGCTGGTCCGGGCTCCTGGGCGCCGTGGTGCGGCACCGCGGTGACGACGAATTCCGGTTCGCCCGCGTTCAGCCGGACGTCAATCACGGTGTCGTCAAGCCGCGTCGTAATCTCCGCCGCGGCCGCTGACAGCACCTCGAGCAACGTAAGCCTGACCGAGGATTCGAGCGCCTCCGCCAGCTTTCCGGCCACCTGGACGACATCGTCGGAGGCGAAGCGGGTCAGCGAGCCGAGCTCTCTGCGCAACCCTTCGACGTACGGTGACAGTTCCATGACGTCATAATGACGTCATGGACGACGTCTGTCAAGTCACCGAGTGACGTCAGGTGCTGTCGCACAGCCAGTCAGTCGAGTGCGATCGTGGGCAACCTGCCGCCAGAGGCCCGGCCGCTTGTGTATGGGTGCGCCACCCATTGCACCAAACGGTATGGGCGGCACACCCATACACCGGGGCGGTTAGACGTGAGGGGGCGGGTAGGCGTGAGGGGGCGGGTTGACGCGAGGGTGGGGTTAGAGGAGCGAGCATGCCGGGCGGGCCCGGATCGACGCGTCAAGTACCTCGGCGAGATGGGCGACCGGCTTCGGGGTGCCCGCCGTGGCGAGAGCAGACGCGATCTGGAGGGCACAACCGGGGTTCCCTGAGACGACCAGGTCCGCGCCGGTGCCTGCGACAGACGATGCCTTACGGGCTCCCAGCTGCCGGGCTGCATCTGGCTGGACGAGATTGTAGATGCCGGCCGAGCCACAGCAGATGCCCGCGTCAGGAAGCTCGGCGACCTCCAGATCAGGGATCGCGCTGAGCAGCTGCCGCGGCTGGCCGGTGATCCGCTGTGCTGAGGCCAGATGACAGGCGTCGTGGTAGGCGACGGTGAGCGGGAGCGGATGCCTCGTCGCGGCCGGCCCGAGGCTGGCCAGGAACTCGCTGAAATCGGCGACCTTCGCCGACATCGCCTCGGCTCGCGCGGCCCACTGGCGATCGTCGCGCAGCAGGTCCGCGTACTCCTTCATGGCCGAGCCGCAACCCGCCGAATTGACGACGATCGCGCCGACGCCGGCCTGCTCGAATGTCTCGATCAAGCTGCGGGCGAAGGCTGCCGCCTCGGAGCGCCGGCCGTCGTGCAGCGACAGCGCCCCGCAGCAGCCCTGGCTGGCCGGGATGACGACATCACACCCCTCGCTCGCCAGCACTCGCGCCGTGGCCAGGTTGACCTGCGGGAAGAACACCTGCTGCACGCAGCCCGTCAGCATGCCCACGACCGCGCGCCGCTGGCCCCTGGCGGCCACGAACTCAGGAAGCCGGCCGCGCGGGCGGCGGCGCCCGGCGGGCCGTCCTGGCGCCACCCGGAGCGCGGCCGCGGCCTCGGGAACCAGCCGCTCGGCGAGCTTGCCGCGCAGGAGCCGGTCCGCGCCGGTCCGCTGGGCGGCACGCAGCGGACCGAGCAGCAGCCTGAGCCTGGCCGGATAGGGGAACGTCGCGAAGATCGCGGCACGCAGTGCGCGCTGCCTGGCCGACCGGGGCGGGAGCGCGCGCGGCGGGTCGGCCGCCGCTGACTTCGCCGCCATTGCCCCAGCCGCCGACAGCGGAGTGGCCGAGGCGTCAGCACCGGCCGGCTCTGCCGCCCACGACCTGGCTGCCTCGATCAGCTTGTCGTACCTGACCCCCGAGGGGCAGGCCGGCACGCAGGCCATGCAGCCCAGGCAGCGGTCGAGGTGCAAGGCGGCCGCCTCGCTCGCCTGCGCGCCGTCGAGCAGTTGGCCGATCAGGTGGATCCGCCCGCGCGGCGAATCCATCTCCTCGCCCCAGAGCTGGTAAGTCGGGCAGGCGGTGAGGCAGAACCCGCAGTGCACGCAGTCGCCGACGACCTCGCGCAGCTCGCCGGCCGGATCCAGCCAGCTCGAAGTGGCCGACGCGGCATCCGGCGACCCGGCGGGCGCCGAGCCATGCGCCTGGGACTGCCCGTCGCGGTCCGGTCCGCTGGCATGGCTGGCGCTCATCAGATCCCCCCGGCGAACCGGCCGGGTGCCATCGTGCGGGCCGGATCGAACCGGTTCTTGACGGCGCGCATCAGGGCAAGTGACGGCACGGGCCCGAAGATGTCCACGAGCTTGCCCACCTCCGGTGGCGCGTGCAGGACGATCACGCTCGCCCGCGCGGGCTGGCCGTCGCCCGGCCCGGTCGGCGTTCGCCCGCCTTGTCCGAACGCGACGCGCAGAAGGGTCACGAACTCGGCCACGGCGCCGGGATCCGCCCCCGACTGGGCTGCCGCGCACAGCACTCCCGCCGCCGCCGAGCCACCGACGGCCAGATCAAGCCCGGC
>DASWGE010000209.1:0-25169 GCA_036393895.1 Streptosporangiaceae bacterium
CGAAGACCTCGCCCTCGCCGATGCTGAGGTCGACGCCGTCGAGGACGACCTTCTCCCCGTACGCCTTACGCAGGCCGTTCGCGGAAACCGCGGTGCGTGTCTCGTGCTTGGTCGATGCGTTCATGCCACACATGCTCAAACTCCGACCCTGGGTCAAGGTCAAGCCTTTGTCGCGACTTTCCTCGAGGCAACGTGGGCGGGCCCGGAGGGCCCACGGCTATCCTGGTCTCATGCGGGCATGGGCCGTGCATGAGCCAGGTCCGATCGCGACTGGACCGCTTGTACTCCTCGACCGGCCGGTTCCCGAGCCAGGCTCGGGCGAGCTGCTGATCAGGGTGCTGCGCTGCGGCGTCTGCCGCACCGACTTGCACCTGGCCGAGGGAGACCTGCCGCCGCGGCGACCGGACGTGACGCCCGGGCACGAGGTTGTCGGAGAGGTAGTCCAGGCCGGTCAGGGGACCACCAGGTTCGCGGCGGGCGACCGGGTCGGGGTGGCTTGGCTGGCGGGGACGGACGGTTCGTGCCGGTACTGCCGCCGCGGCAGCGAGAACCTCTGCCCGCGCTCGGTCTACACCGGCTGGGATCGTGATGGGGGCTATGCGGAGTACCTCGTGGCCGCCGACGCGTATGTGCACCCCTTGCCGTCCGGCTTCAGCGACGCTGAGCTTGCCCCGCTGCTTTGCGCGGGGATCATCGGCTACCGCGCCCTGCGCAGGGCCGAACTGCCGCCCGGCGGCCGGCTCGGCATCTACGGGTTCGGCGGCTCAGCGCACCTGGCCGCCCAGGTCGCGATGGCTGGTGGAGCGGCAGTGCACGTATTCACGAGGGCTCCAGCCTCGCGCGAGCTCGCGCTGGAACTCGGGGCGGCCTCGGCCCAGGACTCGTTCGACCCCTCGCCAGAGCCGCTCGACTCGGCGATCGTGTTCGCGCCGGTGGGCACGGTCGTGCCGCCTGCGCTGCGTAACCTCGACCGGGGCGGAACGGTCGCCATCGCCGGCATCTACCTGACCGACATCCCCGCGCTGAACTATGAGGACGAACTCTTCCAGGAGCGGAACCTGCGCAGCGTGACCTCGAACACGCGCGGGGATGCCGAGGAGTTCCTCCGGCTCGCCGAGCGGCTGCGGCTCAGGGTCACAGTGACCCCGTATCCGCTGGAAGCCGCCGATCAGGCCCTGTCCGACCTCGCCGCCGATCGCGTCACTGGTGCGGCGGTACTGACGGTCGCTTGAGTGTCGGCGAGGCCGGCCAGCCCGCCGGGGCGCGGGCAGCTAGTTCGCGCAGGGCCAGGGGGAACACCTCGGCGGGCGGGGTCACCAGGCCCGCGCCGACCTGCCCAGTCCCCGCGACCTTTCCCGCCATGCCGGTGTTGATCTGCGGCAGGATCTGAGTCCGCACGACGAGCGTGGCGTCGATGCCGGCCGGGGTGCCGCGGAACTCGAGCGCGGGCACGCCGAACAGCGGATGTTCGGCGAGAGTGATCTCGTACATCCGGCGGGTGGCGGCTAGCGCAGACGCCGCGGTCCCGCCGACCAGGCGGACGATAGCCGGCGCCGCCGCCATGGCGAACCCGCCCAGGCCGGCCGTCTCGGTGATGGCCGAGTCACCGATATCGGGGTTCGCGTCGCCAGGACCGTAGCCGGCCAGGAACAGGCCCTGAGGCACCAGCGCCGGCGCCGTGAACCACTGGTTCCCGGTGCCGGAAACCTGGATTCCGAAGTCGGTGCCATTGCGCGCCATCGCCACGAGCATGGTCGAGCCCGGGAGGTCGCGGGCCGCGTCGAGCGCCAGCTTGCAAGCCGGCATCGCCAGGTTGAGGAAGAAATGGTCGTTGCCGGCGATGAACCGGGCAGCGCCGGCGACGTCGGATGACGGGAACCCGGACTCCACCATCGACGGCAGCAGGTCGCGCAGCAGCATGAGCGTGCCTGCCCGGTTCCTGTTATGTGCCTCATCACCCATCTGGACCATCTGGGTCAGGATCGCGGTGGTGTCGACCGGGCCGCGTCGGCGCACCGCGGCCTGGAGCAGCGGGCCGAGCACGGCCGACATCCAGCGCAGCCGCTCGATCACGTCCGCCGAGTACGCGCCGTACCGCAGTACCTTGCCCAGGCCCTCGTTGAGCGAGCAGTACGCGCGCCGCCCGTCCGCGGGATCCTCCAGGACGAAAACCCACATCGACGGCGAGACCACGCCGGCCATCGGACCGACGGCACCGCGGTGATGACATGGTTCGAGGCCAACAATGCCCAGTGCTGACTCGTCCTCGGCAGCCTCGGGGTCGCTTGCCAGGCCTTCGAAGACCGCCGCACCCATCAGTGCTCCCCGCAGCGGGCCTGATGCCCGCTGCCAGTCGATCGGCGGGCCTGCGTGCAGGAACTCCCCGGGCGCGAGACCCAGTGCCGGCCCGGCCCGAACCACGTCGACGAGCAGAGCCCGGACCGCCAGCATGCGCTGCACGGCGAGGGCGTTGGCAGCGGGCCGCCGCGGGTCGGCCAGCACGGTCGCCAGGTCGGCTTCGGTCCCGGGCATCGGCGGTGCCCAATCAACGCGCGTGACCTGCGCAGCCTGTTGTGCGGCGGCGTCGGCCAGCAAGCCGGCTCCTGCGGCAATCACGTGCGGCTCGCGGCGTAGCAGGGCGGTCATATAGTTCCGCCAATCCCGCCTGCCAGACCGCAGGCAAACCTGGCGGCCTGGGCGTTCGACGCGAAGACGTGCGCGCCCGCAGCCGCCAGCGCGGTGGCCTGGGCCGTCAGTCCCTGCGGGTCGGAACTCGCCCCGATGAGCGAGACGACGACCGCCAGTTCCGTGCCGAATCCCGCGGCGCTGGCGGCCCGTGCAGCGTGCGCGGCGACGATCGCGGCCGCGATCTCGGCGGCGGGATCCGGATGAGCCCCGTGGCCAAGCACGACATCGAGCATGATCACCGCGGTAGCCGGGTCGGCTGCCTCGGCGGCGAGCCGGTCGAGCCTCTGGCCTTGGTCGATCATGGGGTGCGGGCGCCCGGCCGTCAGCTCGTCATCGCCAAAGTCAATCATGATGTGCCAAGGGCCGGACCGGTCGGACGCGACGGACTCGCTGGACCCGCGCGGGCCGCGCGGGCCGGCCGGCCCGCGCGGGTCCAGCCGCCACTGCGGCCGTAGCGGGATGTTCGAGTAGACCGGACCGAGCCGTTCGGCCGCGATGACCATGGCTTCGTCGCAGAGCGTTCCCCCGGCGAATAGGCCGCGCAGCGCGCCGGTCCCGGCTCGGCCGACCGGCGGGGCTGCATCACCGGCCGCAGGCCAGACCGGCCAGGCCGGCACCTGCTGTCCGCTCGCGCGCAATGCCGCTTCGGCCGCCGCTGTCAGGTCCGGCTGGCCGGGGCCGATCAGCGCGAACTGGACGGGGGTGGCGAGTGTGGCCGCGTACTCCCTCAGCTCAGCCGCAACCCGTTCGGCGGGTGGCTTGGACAGCAACACGATCAGCTCGGTCGCTGGATCGGCGTCCAGCGCCGCGAGCGCGGCCCGCGCTGAACGGCCTCCGACCGCTGCCGACAGGTCGCGCCCGCCGACGCCGAGCACTGCGCTGACTCCCCAGCCGGCCGCGTCGAGCAGGCAGATGACCTGCTGAGCCCCGGTTCCTGACGCGGCGACCAGCCCGATCGGACCAGCCGGGACGGAGTGCGAGAAGCCCAGCCCGATCCCGGCGACAATGGCCGTGCCGCAGTCGGGTCCCATCACGAGCAGGCCGCGCTCGGCCGCGCGGTCCTTCAGCCACACCTCCTCCTCGACCGGCGCGTTGTCGGAGAAGATCATCACGTCGCAGCCCGCATCGAGGGCGTCGACCGCTTCGATGAACGCGAACTGGCCGGGCACCGAGATCAGCGCCAGGCCGGTCCCGGCTCGGCGGGCTGCGCTGAACGTCGTCCGCGGCGGCTGCTCTGCAGCACCGGCCTGATCCGCTGGGCGCGAGCGGAGCGCGTTGTCAACGGCGGCGAGCGCGGTCGCGAGCGATTCGCCGTCGTCGGCCTGGACGGCGACGAGCATGTCATTGGGCCCGGCGCGATCTGGCGGCTGCAGGCCAAGATCGGCCAGCAAGCCCAGGTTCAGGTCGGTCGCCATCGCCACGAGGGCAGCCTGGACTCCAGGGATCGCCTGTGCCTGTGCGGTGACCTGCATGAGCGTCACCGAGTCCGCATACGCGCCAGCCCGCGCCTCGACGTGCCGCATCGCCTATGCGCCCCGCTCCGGCCGGCCGATACTCACATCAACTCCCGGGGAGTAATGCGCCAGCGGCTCGCCCGCCGGCGGCGGCAGACCTGCAGCGGCGATCAGGCGGTCGTTGAGCCCGCGCACCTGCGCCCGATGCAAGGGCCACGGGTCATGACAGGCCCTTGCCAGCCGGTATCTGCTGCCGGAGACGCTGAACAGGATCCACCGGGCGGTTAGGAAGTGATCGCGCTCGCTGACCTCGTCGTCGCCGTACCGGGGGCCGATGCTGATCTCGGCCTCGCTGGCCGCGCCGCGCGGTCCCGGCAGCCTGCGGCGGCAGCGGTAGGTGAGGCTGTCGCCGGTTCCAGCGATCTCCATGTCGGACCAGAAGTACGGCAGCCCGTACGTCGTCCTGGCCACGACGACTGCGCCCAGCCTGGCGGCATCGAGCGAGAAGAACCAGATTCCGGCCCGGCCAGCGCGGTCGCGGACGTAGGTGCGGACGTTGGTCTCGCAGAACCTCGACACCCACGCAAACTCGCGTCCGCCGGGCATCGCGACATGCATGAAGAATGGCACGAGCCCCACCCAGGCGGTTCCGTCGTGCAGATCAGCTTGCAGGCCATCGGGCAGCAAACGCTGGACGGCGGCCGACTCGAACTGCCAGTGCAGGAACGTCAGCCGCTGCCATCGCTGCCGCATCACGGGCCGGTCGATCGTGAACGGGCACACTCCAGCGGGCACAGGGGCTGCTCGGTCGGCGCCGGGCTCGCGGGCTTCCACCGCCCCATCATGGCGCGGCGCGGCACCGCGACGAGCCTGCGGGGCGCGGAATCCATACCACACCTCGAAGTCCACGTTGTCGCCAGCGGGCTTGACCGCGACGATTACAGGACTACCTGACACCCCGAAAGGTTCATGACCTTCTCCGCCGCGCATCGCCACAATGACCTATGGACGTTATGACGGTGACCGGCCCGGTCGGGCATGACGAGCTAGGCTTCGTGCTGCCGCACGAGCACGTCTTCATCGATCTCGTGCGCGAGTACCGGGGCAGTGGCCTGCTCAACGACGAGCACTTGGCCTGCCAGGAACTCGGGGCGCTGAAGGCGGCGGGCGGCGGCACGCTCGTGGATCTCACGCCGGACGAGATCGGCCGGGATCCGGCCGCGCTGCGCCGGGTCTCGGAGGCAACCGGGATCTCGATCGTGATGGGCTGCGGGCATTACCGGGACCCGTACTTGGATCGCGGCTGGTTCGACCGGACCCCCGTCGACGCGATCGCCGACGAGATCGTCCGCGACATCACCGAGGGCGTTCGTGGCACCGGCGTCCGCGCGGGCATCATCGGCGAGATCGGCGCCGACAGGCGTTACATCTCGGCCGCTGAGGAGCGCTCGTTTCGTGCCGCCGCCCGCGCGCACCTCAAGACCGGCCTGACCATCAGCACGCATGCTGCCCGATGGCCGGTCGGGCTCGCGCAGCTCAAGCTGCTCGCCGAGGAGGGTGTCGACCCGGGCCGCGTCATCGTCGGGCACACCGACAGCGTTCCGATTCCCGGATATCACCTGGCCCTGGTCGAGCAAGGCTGCTACATCTCGTTCGACTCCATCGGCACCGGGTCGTCGTACGACACCCACCGGGCCGTCGACTACGTCCTTGATCTGGTCCGGGCGGGCTTCGGCTCGCACATACTGCTCTCCCATGACGTCTGCCTGCGTGATCACCTGCGGGCGACCGGGGGTTGCGGTTACGCGTACCTGCTGACCGAGTTCCTGCCGCTACTGACCGCGGCAGGTCTGGACCAGGAGCAGGTGCGCGCGTTCGTGACCGACAATCCCGTTGCGGCGATCGCAGGGACACCGGACTGACCGGCAACGCGGGGGCTGGCGGTGGGCGTCGGGCCGCCAGATAACCTGGCTCCGCCAGGCTCGCCGATCCACCCGTCGGGCCAGACGTCCTCGGTCTCGGCGCGCTGTTTGATCCCGCGAAGCATCTTGGGCTCCATCAGCAGGCCGGCGGACTCGCTGATCATCTGGCGGCACAGCCGGGACGCGAAACCTCTGCCGGGATAGGCCATCCGGTTCCTGAGCAGGAGGCGGGTGAGGTCGCCGTCACCGATCAGGCAAAAGATCCGTACCCAGTTCCATTCCGGCACCCGGGTCACGACGAGCCGACCCGGCTCCAAAGCCTCGACCTGCAACGTGCCCGATCCGAACGGGTACGCGTCGCCCAGTTGCAGATCCAGGAACTGCGGCAGAATAACGTTGGCGCTGTGCATGTCGAGACCGAACAGGTTGTCGATCCAGTCGTAGGTGTAAGTCCCGGCCCTGCCGCTGCCCATCTGCACCAGCCACGGCCAGACGCGGTCCGGCGGTGCGTGGATCGCGATCGCCTTGGTGGTCACGAGGTCGGCGTCGGGCAGCAACTCGTCGCCGCGGAGGTTCGATGCGACCTCATCGGGTGTCGCACCCCAGGTCAGGCACCGATCGCGCCAGAGAAGCGGGTAGCTGGCCGCCAGCAGCGCGAGCCCTAACCCAGCCCCCGACAGCATCCGAACACGTCTGCTGGTCATTTCGGCCCCCGTCCGTCATTTCGCGAGTATCAAGGCCGAACCGGAAAGCGTGACGTTGAGGATTTTAGCCCTGGATGCCGACCTTCACTGGCGGGAACACGGCAGACACCCGCCGTCTGTCGGACAATTGGCCGGGCAGGCCGGCTGGATGCGGGAATGGGTGAGAGAAAGAAAGGCGGTGCGGTCAGCACATGACTGAGCACTGGCGGGATCAGCTCGGAAGGTTCGGAGTCTGGCGCAGCGTCAGCCTGGTGACGCCCGACCTGGCACGAAGCCTGGAAGGACTCGGCTTCGGAGCCCTGTGGCTAGGCGGATCGCCGAGCGGCGATCTCGCCGTCGTCGACGAACTGCTCAGCGCCACGACCACGCTGATCGTCGCGACCGGCATTGTCAACATATGGCAGAGCGACCCGCACGAGGTCGCAGTTTCCTTGGCCAGAATCGAAGGCGCCTACCCTGGGCGGTTCGTGCTCGGCGTCGGCGCCGGCCACCGCGAGGCCACCAAGGACTACGCGAAGCCGTACGACACGCTCGTGAGCTATATCGACGTCCTTATCGGCGACGGGGTGCCCGGCCAGAGCATGGTCCTGGCCGCGCTCGGCCCGAGGATGCTGCGGCTCGCGGCCGAACGAACGGCGGGCGCGCATCCCTATCTCGTCCCGACCTCCTACACCAGGAAGGCCAGGCAGATCCTGGGGCCCGAGCCGCTGCTTGCCGTCGAGCACAAGGCCGTCATCGAGCCCGATCCCGGCGTTGCCAGGGCGATCGCGCGGTCCAGGGTCAGGCCATACCTCGGGCTGGTGAACTACACCTCCAACCTGCGCCGTCTCGGCTGGACGGACGCGGACCTGACCGATCCCGGCAGCGACCCGCTTATCGACGCGCTCGTGGCGCACGGGGATCCGGGGCGCGTCGCCGCCCAGCTGAACGAGCACCTGACCGCCGGCGCCGACCATGTGTGCGTGCAGCTGCTCACCGAGTCCGGCGCGGAACTGCTCGACGGTTATCGCCAGCTCGCTGCGGCGCTCGGGCTGTCAGCCTGACCCAGTCTGACCCGGCCACCTGGATGGCTCACCCGCGGAGCACATACTGCTCCTGCCAGCTGCGGCCGCCGTCGGTGGTGTGCATGATCACGCTGATCCTCTGGCGGGCTTGACTGATCCCGGTCACCCAGCCGTCGCTGGCGCTCACGAACGCCGCTCCCGTGGCCTGGCTCAGCTGCCCGATCCGGCCGCGGCGGAGCAGAACCGCGCCCCCGTGCAGCGCGACGTCCATAGGCACAGGGCCGAGGAGCCGCGGGCTCGCCGGCGCCGAGCACGGCGGGCACCAGCCAATGAACACCGCCTGATCCGGGCTGATCGCGCTAAAGGGCCCGGGATACACACCGGGCGACGCGGCCGGCACCCGCGCCCGAAGGTCTGGACTGGCGGTGTACCGCTCGGCAAAGATCGGCTGCCAGGTCCGGCCGTAGGTGTGATAACCAATCTGCGGCATGTGACTCAAGGCGGCGCCGGGGCCGTTCAGCTCGGCCCAGCCAGCACCCGATCCGGCGCATCCGACCTCAGCCAGAGCGTGATAGCCCGGCGGGCCGCCGGGCTGGATTGGCCCGCGGACGGCCAGAGTCCAGCTCCGCCCGCCGTTGACCGTGCCGTAGATGTTCCCGTCGGCACCCAGCCAGCCGCGGCGGGTGCCGCTGAAGCAGACCGACTGCACGCCAGGTGGTGTCGCCACCGGCTGCCAATGCTGGCCTGCGTCGGTAGTGCGGACAAGCACGCCGCCCGCCTGCGGTCCGCTTGGCGCGCCGGCTGCTGGCAGGTTGCCTCCGGCCATCGCGAAGCCGACGTCCGGGCTGACAAAGTGCACCGCCCCGATGGCCCTGCATGGCTCGGGCAGGGCGCGCCAATGCGCGCCGCCGTCGGTCGTAGTGAGCAGTTCCGAGATTCCCGTGACCCAGCCATGGCTGGCATCGACGAAGTCAACGGTCCTCAGCTGGGCCGCCTGGCTGGTCCGGAACTGAACCGCCCAGCGGCGGCCGCCGTCCGCGGTATGCATGATCCGGTCTGACCCGACAACCCAGCCGACCGACGCGGACACGAACTGAACGGCGCTGAGCACCGGCTGTCGGGGTGATGCGCCCGCACCCGCGGCCGAAGCGGAGGCGCCCCCGCATGACTCGCTCGGCGCCGGGCTGGCCAAGCGGTCAGGGTGCTGGGACGTCGGTGGAGCGGATTGGCCCGTAGGCGCCACCGGGCCGCAACCGGCGGCCAGGGCGGTTGCCAGAACAGTGGCCAGGACCAGGATCAGCCCTGCGAGCAGGCCGGACGGGCCTCCGGGCCCGCGGCTACTTCGCTTCATGACCTTAGGATGTCGCTAACCTCCGCACGGTTGTGTGGTGTTGAACGATGTCCGCACAGGCCAGGGGACGCGGCTCAGCCCGCGAGCAGGGCAGTGATCGCGGTGATCGACTGCGGAGTGCTCAGGTGGCGGATGGCGCGCATGCCGACCTTGCGTGCCGCCTCGCAATGCCCGGGCACGTCGTCCACGAAGATCGTCTCGTCCGGCGCGACATCCAGCCGCGAGCAGACCAGCTCGAAGATCGCGGGGTCGGGCTTGGCCAGACCGACCTCGTGGGAGTAGATCATCGGGTCGAAGACCTCGTCGAACGCGTACCTTGCGATTTCCTCCCGCCGCGCGCCGTCGGCCGAATTGCTGACGATGGCCGTGCGCACATGCGGCCGCAGTGAAGCGGCGAACGCCATCAGCTCCTCATCGAGCTCGCCGCAATACCAGTCCCACACGTCGGCGCGGAATTCCTCCGTCCGGGCAGGCGACAGGCGCAGGCTAGCGGCGCAGCGCGCGGTCCATTGGGCCTCGCTCATGTGCCCGGTCTCGGAGAGGTTATCGGGATCGATAGCGGCCAGCGCGGCCCTGAACTCTTCCGGCGACATCCGCAGGCGTTCCCGCCACGCCGCGCCAAGTACCGCCTCGAAGTCATCGACGCGCTCGAGCACGCCGCCGATATCGAAGACAACCGAGCGAATCGGCATGCAACCCCCTTCGGCCCGTTCACCACATTACGGCGCGTCCTGCCGACTCGCATTGGCTCGGTGCCTGCCCGCCGGCAGCGGTATAACCTGCCAGCCAGGAGGCCGGCGAGGACGGCCACGGATTGAAGGGCAGGACCAGCAGACATGAAGCCGCCCCCGTTCGGCTACTCGCGGCCGGAATCGGTCGCCGAGGCGGTCGCGGTGCTCGGGTCGGCAGCGCCGGACGGGAAGGTACTCGCGGGCGGCCAGTCGCTGCTGCCGCTGCTCAATATGCGGCTGGCCACTCCGGGGCACCTCGTCGACATCAACAGGCTTGGCGAACTCGGCTTCGTCAGGGTCGACGACGGCGAGGTAGTCATCGGAGCCCTGGCCAGGCACGCCCAGGTCCTGGCCGACCCGGCCGCGACCCGGGCACAGCCGCTCATCGGCCAGGCCCTGGCGCTGGTCGCGCACCCCGTGATCAGGAACCGGGGAACCACCGTCGGCAGCATCGTGCACGCGGACCCGGCCGGCGAAATGACCGCCGTTCTTGCCCTGCTGGGCGGGTCGGTTCTGCTGGCAGGCAGTAGCGGAGAGCGATTGGTTAAAGCTGAAGATTTCTTTCTTGGCCCGCTGGAGTCCGATGTACGGCCTGATGAGCTCGCGACGCAGGTCCGGCTGCCGGTGCTTGGCCCGCGCGCGGGCTGTGCGTTCGCCGAGGTGAGCAGGCGGCTCGGGGACTACGCGGTCTGCGGCGTGGCTGCGCTGGCCGAGCTGGACGAGGCGGGCGGGGTCAGCCTGGCGCGAGCCGCTTACCTGTCGGTGGCCGGGAAGCCGCTGGTGCTCGACCTGACCGAGGCCGGGGGCGATCCGGCATCGGCCGGGCGGCTGGCGAAGTCCCGCGTCGCGCCCGGAGCGGACATTCACGCCACGGCGGCCTACCGCCGGCACTTGGCCGGGGTTCTGACCGAGCGGGCGCTGGCCGGCGCGCTCACGCACGCGAGGGAGCGGGCCGGTGGCTAGCGGCGGCAACTATCGGGGGATTAACCAACCCCAGGACGGGCTCTTCGACATCAGGCTGATCGTCAACGGGGTGCCGCGAACCGCACGGGTGCCGTCCCGGCGGCTGCTGTCCGACTGCCTGCGCCACGACCTGCGGCTCACCGGTACCCACGTGGGCTGCGAGCATGGCGTTTGCGGTGCGTGCACGGTCCTGCTTGACGGCGTGGCAGTCCGGTCGTGCCTGATGCTGGCGGTCACCGCCGACGGCGCGCGGATCACGACGGTCGAGGGGCTGACGGGTCCGGACGGCACGCTGTCGCCGGTGCAGCAGGCATTCGCCGATTGTCACGGCCTGCAGTGCGGTTTCTGCACGCCCGGGTTCCTGACCACGATCACCGCTGCGCTGCACGACAATCCCGAGCCGTCGCCGGAGGAGGCGCGCGACATCATCGGCGGCAACCTGTGCCGCTGCACCGGCTACCAGAACATAGTCAAGGCGGTCCTGCGGGCGGCTGAGCTGCGTTCCGCTGGGCCGGGCCGGGCGGACGGGTCATGACCTCGCTTTTCGGCGAGCCGATCGCGCGGCTCGAAGACGACCGCCTGCTCCGCGGCAACGGGGCGTACCTCGACGACCTTGGCCACGACGCGCTGGCGGCGGCGTTCGTGCGCAGCCCGCACGCACACGCCATGGTGCTCGACATAGACGTGAGCGCGGCGCTCGACGTCGACGGCCTGGTGGCCGTCTACACCTACGAGGACCTGCCCGGTCGGGTCGCCGAGCCGCTGCCGCTGCTGATCCCGCACCCGGCCCTGACCCACGGCAGGACCGGTTATCCGCTGGCTGCCGACGAGGTCAACTACGTGGGCGAGCCGGTCGTCATGGTGGTCGCGCTGGACCGGTACCTGGCGGAGGACGCTGCCGAGCGGATCGTTGTCGATTACGAGCCGCTGCCAGCCGTGGTCGGCCTGGACGCGGCGCGGGCCGCCGACCACCTCGTCCACCCCGACGTGCCTGGCAATGTCGCCGGGCATCTGATCCAGGCTAACGGCGACGCCGCCGCAGCGATCGCGGCGGCTCCGCACACGCTCGAGCTGGACTTGTACGTCGAGCGCTCCGCTTCCACGCCGCTTGAGGGCCGCGGGGTGCTCGCCCGCTGGGACATCGAGTCGCGGCGGCTGCGGATCTGGACATCGACGCAGACATCGACCGGCGTCCGTGCCGCCGTCGCAGCGAAGCTCGGTCTGGCCCTGGCCGACGTCGACGTGATCACGCCAGACGTGGGCGGCGGGTTCGGCGTCAAGATCATGCACCCCTGGCCGGAGGAGGTGCTCGTGCCGTGGGCGGCCCGCCTGCTCGGCCGTCCGGTCAAGTACACCGAGGACCGGCTCGAGCATTTCGTCGCCAGCGCGCATGAACGCGGCCAGCGGCACCAGGTCAGGGTCGGGTTCGACGACGAGGGCCGGGTGCTCGGCCTGGACGTGCGGTTCTGGCATGACAACGGGGCGTACATCCCGTACGGCCTGATCGTGCCGATCGTCACCTCGACGCAGCTGCTCGGGCCGTACAAGCCAGGCGCGTACCGGGTCGAGTTCAGCTCGCTGTACACGAACACGGTGATCGTCACGCCGTACCGGGGCGCTGGTCGGCCGCAGGGCGTGTTCGTGATGGAGCGGACGATGGACGCGATCGCGGCGGAACTCGGCTTGGATCGGACCGTCATCCGGGAGCGCAACTTCATCCAGCCCGACGAGATGCCCTACGACCAGGGGCTCATCTTCCAGGACGGGCGGCCGCTGATCTACGACTCAGGAGATTACCCGGCCGGGCTGGCCAAGCTGAAGGCGCTGGTCGGCTGGGATGAGTTCGAAGCCGAGCGGGCAGCGGCCAGGCAAGCGGGCAGGCGGCTGGGGATCGGTCTTGCCTGCTACGTGGAGGGCACGGGGGTCGGGCCCTACGAGGGCGCGCACGTAGTAGTCGAGACGTCGGGCAAGGTCAAGGTGGCGACCGGGCTGACGTCGCAGGGCCAGGGACACCAGACCGTCTTCGCCCAGATCGTGGCCGACGAGCTCGGCGTGCCGATCGGCGACATCGAGGTGGTCACGGGGGATACCCGCGCGTTCGGCTACGCCGTGGGGACGTTCGCCTCCCGCGCGGCCGTGATGAGCGGGTCGGCGGTCGCGCTGGCCGCGCGAGCCGCCCGGGCCAAGGCGATCCGGGTGGCAGCGGCTGCGCTAGAGGCGTCGCCCGACGACCTGGAGATTGCCGACGGGATCGTCCGGATCAAGGGCGATCCCGAGTCCGGGATTGCGATCGGCACCGTGGCCGTGCTGTCCAACCCGCTGCGGTACGCGTTCGACGAGGCCGCCAGGGCGGCGACCCAGTTCGCGGGCGGCGACATCAACGCGCCCCCGGTGGCCGAGGGCGACGAGCCGGGGATCGAGGGCCGCGAGTTCTTTTCGCCGCTGCGTTCAACGTTCGCGTCCGGCATGCACGCGGTTGTCGTGGAGACCGATCCGCTGACCGCCGAGATCAAGGTCGTGCGGTACTGCGTGGTGCACGACTGCGGCACGCTGATTAACCCGCGGATCGTTGAGGGCCAGATCCATGGCGGCGTCGCCCAGGGTGTCGGCGGCGCGCTGTACGAGCGGATGGCTTACGACGAGACCGGCCAGCTGCAGAACGCCTCGTTCATGGACTTCCTGATGCCGTACGTCAGCGAGGTTCCGGTCGGCATCGAGATCGATCATCTGGAGACGCCGTCGCCGCTCAACCCGCTCGGCATCAAGGGCGCAGGCGAGGCCGGGGTGATCCCGGGCGCGGCCGTATTCGCCGCCGCGATCGAGGACGCCGAGGGGATCCCGATTACCTCGATGCCGATCTCGCCGAGCGAGCTGTTCTCGCTCCGCGAGGCCTGGCACCGCCGCGGGACGGGCGGCGAGCCGCGTGAAAACGGTGGTCACGGGCAATGAGTTCCTCGAGCCTGGCGCGCTGGGACGCGCTGAGCACGGGAGGCATGTCGTTCAGCTGGTCGGCCAGCAAGGCTGCCGAGGTCGCGATGTGCACGGTCGGCTTCCGGCACCTGCCGCGCCGGGAGTTGGGATGGGTGAGCAGCACCACGCGCAGCATGGATACCTTGCCGGCCCGGGTGCTCAGGAACTCCTCGAGCATGTCGGCAGGCTCGTTGACCTGAACACTTGGTGAGCGGCCGCCACGGTCGCCGATGCTGCCCCGCTCGATCAGATGCCCTGACCGGTCGAACTTCTCGAAGCGCCAGTCGTCGCCGTCGCAGTACACCGTGGCGTTTAGATGCTTGCTCTCGACCGCGATCAGTCCCGGCGGGCCGAGCAGCAGGTGGTCGATCTCGCCCCGCTTGTTGCAGTAGCCCCGGACCAGCACCCAGTCATCGCCGAGCACCCGGCCGAACTCCCGCGCCGCCTCCTGCTCGCCAGCCACCCCAGCGGCCAGTTTGTGCTCGTCATCTGACGGCACGGTGCCGGCCGGCCGACCCCGGAGGGCCCAGGGCACCGGCGGTTCAGGGGTCAGGCGCCGCAGCTTCCTGACCGCGAGCACGCCGCGCAGCCAGGTGAGCCAGCGCCGCTGGTCGCGGGCCCTGTCTCGCGCGCTGCTTGCTCGCCTGACGAGTAACTGGTGGCGCGCGAACGCCTCAGCGAACTCCGCCCGGTCCTCCGGTCCGCTGTCGGCGCGGCCGTGCGGGCCATTGGCGGCCCGGCCCCGGCGACCGCTGCCTGGCCGGCCCCGCAAGCCGCCGTCCGCGCGACGCTGTCTGGCAAGCCGCAGCGCGTCCGCCGGGTGGTTTGAAAGCTCGATTGTGCGCACGACGCCGCCTTTCCGCAGCGCGAGCCTAATCCTTGCGGCCATGGGCATCGATGCGATTCCGGGAAGTGCGGACCGACGCAGGTAACTGCGGCCATCGCGCCGCTATCCGGCCGACATGCAAGCGGATATACCCGTGCTTCATCAGCTGTGGCCGGCGTGCGAGGCTAGGCGGACACTGGCGTTCGCGTACTGGCGGGAGGTACCGATGAGGGTCACCGGCGCCGAAACGCTGCATGCGCCGGCCGAGGTGGTGTGGGCGGCGCTCGCTGACCGCGACGTGCTCGTCCGCGCGATTCCGGGAATCGAGCAGCTGGACGTCACCGGGAATGGCCGCGGCGAGTTCACGGTGACCACCGCGATAGCCGCGGTCAGCGGAACCTATGCCGGTGCGGCTGTTATCCAGCACGCCGATGCGCCGAACGTGCTCGGGTTGCACGTATCCGCGGCAGGTGCCAGGGGAACAATCGGGGCGGACGTCGTCGTGCGGCTGGCTTCGGCCGCCGACGGCGCGACGGAAGTCAGCTACGAGGCCGACGCCGAGGTTGCCGGGCCGATCGCGGGAATCGGCCAGCGAATGCTGGCCAGCATCGCCAGGCGGCTGGCCGGAGAATTCCTCGGTGGCCTGGACAGGGTGGTTGCTGCTCCGCCGGCCGCTCCGCGGCCGGCGGACATAGCCGGGCAGCGCGCGGGGGAATCGGGGATCGACCTGGCGCGGCGCGGGATCGGGCTGCACAGGCAGCCGGCCCCGGTCCGTGACCAGCGAGGGTCTGCGGTCAGAACCGGGCTGGTAGCCGGCGTCGTTGTCGGGCTCGCCGGGATCCTGATCGGCGCCCTGCTCGGCCGCCGCAACCGGGCCCGGGGGCGGGACAGCGGCTCGGGCCGCGTCAGCCGCTGATGCCGGGAATCATGCCCGCCGGAGCCGAGGACCGGACTGGCCGGGCTGCGCAGGCAGGACCGGGAGAGGCAGGCCAGGCGGCAGAGGCCGGCCGGGCGGCAGAGGCCGACCTGGCGCGCGAGCGGCGGTTGCGGATCGGGATCGATACCGGCGGTACATTCACCGACGTCGTGGCCTACGACGAGGTCAGCGGCGAGCTGGCCGTTACCAAAACCCCGACGACACCGGCCGACCCATCGATCGGCTTCATTGACGGCCTGGCCAAGGTGCTGCACCAGCTCGGTGCGGACGCGTCGGCGGTCACGGCAGTCAGCCACGGCACGACGATCGCGACCAATCAGCTGCTCGAGGGCAAGATCGGCAAGCTCGGCTTCATCACCACCGAGGGATTCGAGTTCATCCTTGAGATCGCCCGCCAGTCGGTCCCCGACGGCTACGGCAACTCCTATTTCTGGGTGAAGCCAGAGCGGATCGTCCCGGCCGACCTGGTGAAGACCGTCGGCGGGCGGCTCGACCACACCGGGGCCGAGCTGCGACCGTTCGACGAGAACGGCGCGGTGGCAGTGGCGCGCTGGTTCCGCGACCGCGGGATCGGCACTCTCGGCGTGTGCTTCCTGCACTCCTACGCGAATCCCGACCACGAGCGGCGGATGGCCGCCATCCTGGCGAGGGAGCATCCTGGCGCGTTCGTGTCGCTGTCGAGCGACGTGCTGCGCGAATACCGGGAGTACGAGCGGTCCATGACGACGCTGCTCGACGCGGCGGTGAAACCACGGGTCGCGAGCTACTTGCGGTCGATCGGCCAGCGGTTGGATGGGCTGGCTGGCCGGCGGCTGCCGCTGCATGTGATGACGTCCAGCGGCGGGGTACTGTCCGCCGATGAGGTGACCAGGCTGCCCATCACGACCGTACTGAGCGGGCCCGCCGCCGGGGCCCTCGGTGCGGCCTTGATCGCGCGGGAAGCAGGCGTCACCCTGGTGCTCACCTGCGACGGCGGCGGGACCTCGACCGACGTCGCTGTCGTCACCGACGGCGAGCCCGCGCTGACCACTGAGGGCAGCGTCGGCGCGTACCCGTCGATGATCCCGATGGTCGATGTGGTCACCGTGGGTGCCGGCGGCGGCTCGATCGCCTGGATCTCCCCGGAAGGCGCGCTCAAGGTCGGGCCGCGGTCGGCCGGCGCCGACCCGGGACCGATCTGTTACGGGCTGGGCGGCGCTGACGTCACGGTGACC
Source organism: Streptosporangiaceae bacterium (assembly GCA_036393895.1). Lineage (GTDB taxonomy): Bacteria > Actinomycetota > Actinomycetes > Streptosporangiales > Streptosporangiaceae > Chersky-822. Next base: position 16,765 of record DASWGE010000209.1, read on the forward strand.
GACGCGCATCTGGCGCTCGGCCGGATTCCGCCGCGTCTGCTTGGCGGCGAGGTGCCGCTCGACCTCGCCGCGGCCCGGGCCGGGATCGCCGCCCTGGCGGGCCGGCTCGGCCTGACCGAGCAGGACTGTGCGACTGGCGTCCTCGAAGTCTCGGCCTGGAACCAGGCCAACGCGGTCCGCCAGATCACCGTGAAGCGGGGCCTCGACGTAAGGGATTTCACCCTGGTCACCTTCGGCGGATCCGGATCGCTGCTGCTCTGCCCGCTCATCGACATCCTTGGGATCCGCGAGGTGCTGGTCCCGCCCAATCCAGGCAACGTGTCGGCGTTCGGCCTGCTGACCGTCGATGTCCGGATCGACCAGGTGCGGACCGCGGTCAGCCGGCACGACGCGCTCGACTATTCCGCGGTGCAGGAGATCTTCGCCCGACTGGAAGCCCGGACGACAGATGGACTGGCGAGCCAGGGCTTCGATGCCGGGACACAGCGGCTGATCAGGACGGCCGACCTGCGCTACTTCGGGCAGGCGTTCGAGGTGCGGGTGCCGGTGCCAGGTGGCCGTCACAGCGCGGCCGAACCTGCCGTCCCGGTGGATGCCGCAGTAGCCGGCGCCGTCGCCAGCGCGTTCCACGACGCGCACCGCGCGCTCTACGGCTACGACTTCCGTGGCGACTTCCGCCAGCACGTCGAGTGGGTGAACCTGCGGGTGACCGGGGTCGGCCCGATCCGCCGCCCGGCCCTGCCCCGGCTCGCGCCTGGGGACGACAACCCGGGCAGGGCGCGAACGGGCAGCCGCCCGGTGTGCTTCGGCCGGGGGCAGGAATTCGCGCCTGCCGACGTTTACGGCCGGTCCGGGCTGGCGGCCGGCGACGTGGTCGCCGGCCCTGCGGTGGTCGAGGAATACGGTGCCACTGTTCCGCTGCATCCAGGCTTCGCCGCGAAGGTTGACCAATTCGGTAACCTGCGGGTCGGGCGCGAGGCCTGAGCGAGCGTCCGGCGACCTAGTTCAGCACGAACCAGGCCACCTTAGTTTTCGCCGATACGGCCTTGCTCAGGTGGACCGTGAACGACTTGGCCGTCACGTTGGGCACCGCGGAGCGGACCCAGACGCCTGCCACATCCTGCTGCAGGGTGGCCAGCACCAGGCTCGCCACAGTCAGCGCTACCCCGGTCTTGGTAACCGTGGACGATCCGGCGGCAACAGTAAGCACGCCGCTCCTGCTGAAGACGACCCGGCCGGTGGCCTTCAAGGCGGCTCCTCCAGCGGTGTTCTGCGCCAGCACGCCCACGCCCTGGGGGCCGGCGATGCCCTCCACGCCGCCGCCTGACCCCACACCAATGCCGACCACTCCCGAGCCGTTGCCCAAGCCAGAGCCGACCACGCCCGCGCCGCTGCCAGCGCCGCCTCTGCCGACCACCCCGGAGCCAGTGCCGCTGCCGAAACCCTCCACACCGTGGGCATTGCCGGCGCCGCTGTTGCCGACCACTCCCGAGCCGAAGCCATCACCGTTACCGATCACGCCGGTGCCGTTGCCAACGCCAAAGCCAGTCACGCCGGCGCCCCCGCTGGCGCCCCCTGCGCCGACAACACCAGAGCCAGACCCAGCGCCCGTGCCTTGCACGCCGGAGCCATTTCCGCCACCCGTGCCAGCCACGCCGATGTGGGTGGCCGGATCGGCCAGTACCGCCGACTCGGCGCCGGTGTCAAACAGCGCCGTGCGCGCGGTTGCCCCGGTGTTGTCCAGGCCCAGCAAGACCGCCGACCCCTGGGTGGCCTGGGCCGGCGCGGCGTGCCCGAGCGTCTCGGCGGTGACGACACCAAGAACGGCCGCCGCTCCGGCCAGAAGCTCCCGCCTTGGACTCCTATCCCCGCCAGCCGGCCGGCCGTTCCCCTTGCCCTTGCTATTCGCGTTGCCCGTCACTGTCAGTCTCCTCCTGCCGCAGGCACTGCCGTCGTTTCCCGCCGCATCCTGCCGGGCGAGGTCCGCATTATCAAGTCATGCGCGCGCACCTACCGAATCGACCTGGGTCACCTTCGCGGTCTCCTGGACGCTGTGCAGCGGGAGTCGCCCCGACGTTGCGGCCACCGATGTGAGGATGCCGCCGACCCATTCCAACGAGCGCCGGCTGGCGGCCCTCAGCCGGTGCGCTCAGCCGGTCCGCTCAGGCGGCGGGCATGGTGGCCATGAATGAATTCGTTCATGCTGGGCAGAGCGATCGGGACGATGATCAGGACAGGCGGAGTGTCCGCCTTGAGGGGTGGGTGCCGCCGTGGTGAGTCCAGTACCTGACAACATCATGCTGAACAACGGCCAGACGATTCCGCAGCTGGGCTTCGGTGTCTTCCTGATCAGGCCGGAAGACACTGCCGACGCCGTCAGCACCGCTCTGGAGGTCGGCTACCGGCACATCGACACCGCCGAGATGTACGGCAACGAGAAGGAGGTCGGCGAGGCCGTCGCCAAGTCCGGACTCAGTCGGCGCGAGGTGTTCGTCACCAGCAAGCTGAGCAACGACGCTCATCGCCCGGACGACGCGCGCCGTGCCTTCGATCGGACGCTGAAAGCCCTCGGTTTCGACTACATCGACCTTTTCCTGATTCACTGGCCGCTGCCGACGAGGTACGACGGCGACTTCGTCTCGACCTGGCATACGCTCGCCGAGTTCTACCGCGAGGGGCGCGCTCGTTCCATCGGCGTCTCCAACTTCCAGGCGCATCACCTGCGGCGGCTGGACGCGCAGAGCGACATCCCCCCGGCGGCCAACCAGATCGAAGTTCATCCCTACCTGACGCAGGACGCGCTGCGGAGGTTCTGCGTCGAGCACCAGATCGCGGTGCAGGCGTGGTCACCGCTCGCGCGCGGCGGTGAGCTGCTGCGGGAGCCGGTGATCAGGCGGATCGCCGGCGAGACCAGCAAGACCCCGGCTCAGGTCGTGCTGCGCTGGCACATTCAGCGCGGCGATATCCTCTTCCCCAAGTCCGTCAACCCGGACCGGATCAGGGAGAACTTCGACATCTTCGACTTCGGGCTCTCTAGCGAGGACATCGCCGCGATCAGCGCGCTGAACAGGAACCAGCGCATCGGCCCCGACCCGGACACCTTCCCTGGCTAGGTCAGCCGACCCCGCCCCTTCCCAGATACAACACCTGTGGCCCATCACCCGTCTTGTATGAACAGCGGTGGCCCATCGCTGTTGTGGCTGGGACCGGGCGAGCCGGATACTGGTCGAGTTCCCGCACCTGGAGAAGCCGGACGAGGTCGGCGAGCATATTGTCGGCGGGGTCAGGTGATACCGGCGCGGCGGTCTGGGCGAGGTGGCTAGTGGGCAGGACGCTGACCGACCTGCGGGCAGACGTCGATCCGGTGCTGCTTGAGATCATCGCCGGCAGCCTGGCTTCGATCGAGAAGGAAGTCGAGACCGCCATCGGGCGCACGGCCAGATCGCCGATGATCAGGGACGCCCACGATTTCCGGGCCGGGATCCACGACCGGCTGCTCCGCAAGCTGACCGGGCGGTCCTACAGCTCGCTCGTGCACCCGATCGTGCGCGACTTCCCGGCCGAGACGATGCGGCCCGGGGACGTGTTCTTCCACAACGACGTGTACTCCTCAGAGGGCGGCATCGGCCACCTGCCTGACCTGTGCGTAACCGTGCCTGTCTTCCATGACGCGGGCGATGGTCGGGGGCAGGTAGTCGTGGCCTTCGTCCAGGCATTCGGCCACCACGACGACATTGGCGGCGCGGTGCCCGGTTCGATGCCGAGCCGGGCGACCAGCGTGTTCGAAGAGGGCCTCATGGTCCCGCCGGTCAGGCTCCGCGATCAGGGTGTCCCCAACCAGGCGGTCCTGACGATCATGACCCGTAACTCGAGGATGCCCGAGTCGCTCGCCGCTGACCTCGATGCTGAGTGCGCGGCCTGCCTGATGGGCGCGGGCCGGCTGGCCGAGCTGTTCGGCCGGTACGGAAAAGAGGCCGTCGAGGCCTGCTTCGACGCGATCGTCGCGGGAACCACGGCCACCTTCCGCCGCGAGATCCTGGCCAAGATTCGTGTCGGCACCTGGACTTGGGAGGACTACGCCGAGCACGACGGCGTTGATCCGCCCAGGCTGCACGCCCAGCGCATAACCCTGACCAGGACGGCCGATGACACGCCCGGCGGTCCGAAGCTGATCATGGATTTCACCGGGACGGGCCCGCAGGCGAAAGGCCCGATCAACCATTGCGCGAACTACGCGGGCGGCAACTTCCTGGCCAAATGGCTGGCGCCGATCCTGCGCAACCTCGCCGATACGCCAGAGCGGATGGCCGAGCTCGACGTGAACGAGGGCGTGGTCGAGCTGATCGAGATGCGGTTCCCGCCGCCCGGCACGCTGCTCACGCCGGTCTTCCCGGCGCCCACCAACGCGCGGACGTTCGTGATCCTGCGGCTGCTCGGCGTCCTCGCCGGAGTGCTCGCCAAGGCGGTCGGCGGGCGGATGCCTGCCGACCAGGAGACGATCAGGTACACCGGCGTCTACGGGACCGACGCCGCCGGCGAGCCCTACCTGATGCGCGAGGTGCTCGGCGGCGGCTCAGGCGGCCGGTACTACGCCGACGGCGAGGACACCATTCACGTGGTACCCGATTCGCGGAACCTGCCGGCCGAGTTCTCCGAGGCTAGGTTCCCGTTCATCGTGGAGCGCCTCGGTCTGGCGATTGACTCGGGCGGCCCCGGACAGTTCCGCGGCGGCCTCGGGTACGAGAAGGTCATCAGGATGCGCACCGACGGCTACTTCATGTCGATCGCCGACCGCTCGATCCTGTCCTGCTGGGGAGTCAACGGCGGGAAGGCCGGCCGTCCGTTCGAGGTAATGATCGACCCAGACGGCCAGGATCAACGGCCCGCAGACGCGCTCGCCGACGGAGAGCCGGTGCCGGCCGGGACGCTGATCAGGATCAGGACGACGGGCGGGGGCGGCTGGGGCGATCCGCTGGATCGCGAGGTCGGGCTCGTGGTGAGGGACGTAACCTGGGGCAAGGTCTCGCGGGCCAGAGCGGCTGCCGACTACGGCGTCGTGATCACCGGGCCAGGCGATGCGCCTGCTGCGGACATGGAGCGGACGGTTTTGTTGCGCACGAAAATCAGGGCAGAGCGGCCGGATCAGCGGCCGTTCTTCGACCGCGGGCCGGGCTATGCCAGGCTGGCCGGCACCGCGTCCGCCGAGGTCGACTGGCTATGACGGAGCATTCTGCGGCAGGAAGCTTGGGCGAGTTCAGGGGCCCGCTCGCCGGGCTGGTCGTGGTCGACGTATCGCGGGCGCTGGCCGGGCCGCACGCGGGGATGATGCTCGGCGACCTCGGCGCGCGGGTGATCAAGGTCGAGTCGCCAGAGGGCGATGACAGCCGCGGCTGGGGACCGCCATTTCTGCATGGCAGCGACGGGCGCGAGCATGCGAGCTACTTCCTGTCCTGCAACCGCAACAAGGAGTCGGTGGCCGCGGACCTGAAGTCCGAGGCCGGCCGGGCACTGCTGGCCGCGCTCGTCGCGCGGGCCGACGTGCTGATCGAGAACTTCCGGCCGGGAGTTCTCGACCGGCTCGGGTTCGGCGTGACGCGACTGCACGAGATCAACCCGCGGCTGGTGATCTTGTCGATCACCGGTTTCGGGCACGACGGTCCTGAGGGCACCCGTCCTGGCTATGACCAGATCGCCCAGGGCGAGGGCGGCATCATGTCGGTCACCGGGCCGTCACCGGACCAGCCGACCCGGGTGGGCGTGCCGATCGGCGACATCCTGGCCGGCATGTACGGCGCGTACGGCGTCCTGGCCGCGCTGACGGAGCGGAACAGGACAGGCCGGGGGCAGGTCGTCCGCACCAGCCTGCTCGCAGCGGCCGTCGGCGCGCACGCCTACCAGGGCACCAGGTACACGGTGGCAGGCGAGGTGCCGGGGCCAGGCGGGAACTATCACCCGTCGATCTGCCCGTACGGGCTATACCGGGCCGCAGACGGGTTCGTCCAGATCGCGGTGGGCAGCGACGCCCTGTGGCAGCGGATGGCGCCCGCGTTCGGCCTCGACCGGCCCGAGTGGGCGCTGAACAGGGACCGGGTGCGCGACCACGACGCAGTGAACGCGGCCGTCGACGCGGCCTTCGGCAAGCACCAGGCCGCCCAGGTGCTCGCTACGCTCGCCTCGCTCGGGATTCCTGCAGGCAAGGTTCGGGACTTTGAGGAGGTCTATACCTGGGAGCAGACCAGGTCGCAGGGGCTGCTGATCGAAGTGGACCACGCGGCGCTCGGCCCGATCACGTTGCCAGGACCGCCGATCAGATTCGAGACGGACGGCCGCGAGACCGGCCGGTCAGGGCACCTGCCGCCGCCGCTGCTTGACCAGCACGGCGACGCGGTCCGCCGGTGGCTGAGCGACGATCAGGACTCTGCGTGCGAGTGCTGATCGCCCTTGGCGGCAACGCGATGACAGGCGCGGACGGCAGCGCCCGCCCCGAGGACCAGCGAGCGGCGATCATGCTCGCCATGGAAGATGTTGCCGACATCGTGGCGTCGGGCGCCCAGGTGGTGCTGACCCACGGCAATGGCCCGCAAGTCGGCAACCTGCTGGTCAAGAATGAGCTCGCCGCGCACGTGGTCCCGCCGGTCCCGCTCGACTGGTGCGGCGCGCAGACCCAGGGCACGATCGGCGTCCTGATCATGAATGCGCTCGAGTCCTCGCTGGCCAGGCGCGGCGTGGCGGCGGGCAGGCCAGCCGTCCTGGTCTCCAGGACTCTGGTGCGGGCCGACGATCCGCACTTCGACGAGCCGACCAAGCCGATCGGGCGGTACCTGAGTGCGGCCGAGGCCGCGAAGATGATCGCTCACGGCCAGACCTGGCGGGACATGGGTGCTAAGGGATGGCGCCGGGTAGTCGCCTCGCCGGAGCCCGTCGAGTGCCTGGATGCGGCCGCGGCGCACATCCTCCTGGATGCCGGGTGCACCGTCGTCTGCGCGGGCGGCGGCGGCGTGCCGGTGCTGCGGGACGCGGCGGGAGAGCTGGGCGGCGTGGAGGCGGTGATCGACAAGGACCTGACCGCCGCGCTGCTCGGGCGCCAGCTCGGCGCCGACACGCTGCTCATCGCCACGGACGTGCATGCCGTCATGACCGGCTGGGGCACGCCCGCGCAGCGCGCCTTGGGCGCCGTCACCGTGACTCAACTGCGCGAGCTCGCTGAGCATTGCGAGTTCGGCAGCGGCAGCATGGCACCGAAGGTCGAGGCGGCCTGCCGGTTCGCCGCGGGCGGCGGCCGGGCGATCATTACCCACCTGGCAACCATCAAAGAGGCACTGGCGGGCCGGGCCGGCACGGTCGTGACGCAAGACGGTGCGGCACACTGATCATCCGGCCCGATACGTGAGCGTTATAGCGACACCCGAGGAGTGAGCCGTGCCCGAGCCGATTGAGGTGCGCAAGATACCCCTGCGCAGCGTGTCAGACGCGAGCGAACTCGCCCGGCTGATCGACGACGGTGTCATCGAAGCGGACCGCGTCATCGCGGTGATCGGCAAGACCGAGGGCAACGGCGGCGTGAACGACTACACCCGGATCTTGGCCGACCGCGCCTTCCGTGAGGTCCTGGCCGCGAAGGGAAACCGGACCACAGAGGAAGTCAGCCAGGTCCCGATCGTGTGGTCCGGCGGCACCGACGGCGTGATCAGCCCGCACGCGACGGTCTTCGCGACGCTGCCAGCCGACCGGGCTGTGGCCACCGATGAGCCGAGGCTGACGATCGGTTTCGCGATGAGCGAGCGGCTGCTGCCGGAAGACATCGGCCGGAGCGCCATGATCAGCAAGGTGGCCGACGCAGTCAAGGTGGCCATGGAACGCGCCGGGATCACCGACCCGGCCGATGTGCACTATGTGCAGACCAAGACGCCGCTGCTGACGATCCACACAATTTCCGACGCCAAGAGCCGCGGCAAGACGGTGTGGACCGAGAACACGCACGAGTCGATGGACCTGTCGAACGGCTGCACCGCCCTGGGGATCGCGGTCGCCCTCGGGGAGATCGAGATGGCGTCCGACGCCGACGTGCTGCACAACCGCGGCTTGTACTCGTCGGTCGCATCCTGCTCGTCCGGGGTCGAGCTTGACCAGGCCCAGGTCGTGGTCGCCGGCAACACGCGGGGAATCGGCGGCAGGTACCGGATCGGGCACTCGGTCATGCGCGACGCGCTTGACCAGGACGGCATCTGGGCCGCTATCAAGGACGCAGGTCTGGAATTGCCGGACCGGCCGCACCCCTCTGACCTGCAGGGCAGGCTGGTCAACGTGTTCCTCAAGTGCGAAGCCAGCCAGAACGGTCAGGTCAGGGGCCGCAGGAACGCGATGCTCGACGACTCCGACGTGCACTGGCATCGCCAGATCAAGGC